>CBDTVF010000056.1:0-11067 GCA_965363775.1 uncultured Gammaproteobacteria bacterium | reverse complement strand
GTATTATAATCAGTACTGTCCAGCACTGAAGCGGCTGTAACCAACGTGGGATCTGCCCCGTCCCAGGGCCCGGTTGACTGGACCTGTGCGACCGCATTGATGTGCCTGGCAATTAAATTGCCTGCCCAGGTATCCTTGTGAAAGTCAATCTGGTAGAAAATTTCGGTTCCGTCTGAAACGTTATAGGCGGTTACATCCGGTGTGGATACCCAGCCCGTCGGTTGTGAACCGGGTGTAAACGATGTGGCCGCCATGGCCAAATTCGTTGCAAGCATTAACATACCAGTGAAAAGAAGGTTTTGTCTGGTGATGTTTTTCATGATGTTCTTCCCAAATGGAGTTGTCACTGGCAATTCAATCAATTAGTGAGAAAACTGTTTTGCATGTATTTTGTAAATGGTTTGTAACTGAACAACGCTGTTATTCGCGCCCCACGCACGCGTGGTGATACGGAAAAATACGTAGCGCTGATTTGGCCTGGTAAGATCTGGCGCATCAGAGTCGTATTCAACAATGTACTCCGCCACTATGCCAGCAATACCCGTGCTGGCTGTTTTTGAACCGACCGCAGTGTGGAATGCAGCGGCAGTGGTTGATGCTTTTACCGCCTTAAACAAGTCTGATTGTAAAGGGGCCGTGGTACCACATAGTCCTGCCCAGCAGATTGGGTCAGATGCATTTTGGAAATACCCGTTTGTCATTTTGTATGGCATGAAAGGATTGGCTTCCTGGGTTCCATCTCCATTCCAATCGACCTGCGGATTTAAGTCCGAATGTCGCAAAATGGTTGCTTCGGCCTCGCGTAACGCGCTTTCCGCCGCCTGGAAAGTGACGTTCTGATTCTGCGAGTTACCCGACATTTTCTCTTCAAGCACGGTTACTTTCAGGGCACTTATCATGATGATGGTCAGCAGTAACAGTATGATGAGACCGACGATCAGCGCGATCCCCGATTGCCTTGTATGATATTTAGTCCTGATCATGCGTGTATTCACTTCAGGGCAGCCGGTTTCGCAGGGTGATCGTTTCGGTGAAGTTGCGGGTGATTCTGCCGCCGCCAGCGGCCAGGTTTGTCTCCAATGTACGGGCGACCAGCGTTAACCTGACACTGATCACCTGTGCCATGTCGGTGACGCTTGCCGAATCGACGTAATAGTTCGGTACTTCATCATTATCCGTATCTTGGCCATACAAGATTTGCAGGTTCTCAATACCTTCAACCAGTTCCTGCGCGCTCGCCCCGTCTGTACTTCTGAAAAGTGCAGGGTTACCGGAAGAACCGTTTCGGATGGAATACTCATATGTATCGGTTGCGCTTGCCGCACCACATTCATTGGTTTGCCATTTAACAGTGAGCGTATCGGAAGTGTATGTGCCAGTATTATTTACACCGGCAATAGCATCGTCAAGATGACCCGCCGACGTACATTTATGATAATCGGCCATACGAAGATCTCTTGCAATAAAAGACACGGCAAATCGGGCGTTTTCCTGTAATCGCGACATGTTTTCATTCAATCGATAATTTTGTTTCGAGTTTACGAACAGGCTGACTAACGCCGCCGTGATAAAAATACCGAGTGTGATGGCTATCATTAACTCAATGAGAGACATGCCTTTCTGACATTGTTGTGCTTTAGTGATCATGGCTGAAAGCTCACTTGCAAGCCAGGATCATTGCCATCAACCAGGCCATCCCGGTTATCATCCCAGTTGACACTAATGGTAAACAGGCCACCCGTCTGAACTATTGCACCCACGCCGCCGGGCAATCCCGCTGCCAGATCCACAGTCCATTGTGCCAAATCATTCTGCACCATTTGAGTGCCTGAACAACCGCTCGTGGTTACACAATCTGCAATTTGCAATTCCTCACTGACCGGTTGCTCAGTAATGCTGATCCATACTCCATCAACTAGCTCAGTCGTGGTGACCGGGTCGGGGGACGTTGGCGTGTAGCTACTCACATAGTTGCTGATAAAAACCATGTTTGAGCGCATTCTGTCGGCAATATCATATGCCAACACGGTTGCCTGGCTGCGATTGTAGGCGCTGTGGTTATTATTCAAACCCGTAGCCTGCATTCCCGCCAGACCCAGCAAACCGATCGAAGTGACCGCGATGGTGATCAAAACCTCTACCATGCTAAACCCTGATTGCCGACTTTTCCTGTGATTAATACTATAAGAATCATTCATGATGCATATACCTCATTATGAACATATAAACCTGTCCAGCCACTCATTGCCATCAAGGATATCCCTGAAATTATCTTCCGAGAAAATACGTGTATGACCGGTTGGCCTGATAATAATACCCCGTGCATTTGATGCCCCTCGTGAGTCGCAATGAACGAAAAACCCACTTGAAGCGCTACTTGACAGACCCGTACTGGCATAAGTGATATCTCCGCCCCAATATTTGAGCGAATTGCCCGCTACCAATGCACCATGCACGCGTAAAATTTCCTCATCACCATCTAAATCGCCATCAGAATCATCATCAACAAAAACGACCCAACCATCCTGCCAATTCCCACCGCAGCCGGCACCGTCGTCACTTTTGCATATGCTTATGCTCATACCTTGTTTGATTGCCTCACTTCGCGTAAAGCTCAGTGCTGTCTGTAATTCGTTAGTCTGTGTTGCTGACCGGTTGTTCTGGATAAACTCCCGCATACTCGGTGCTGCGGAGGCAATGAGAACACCTGCGATGGCCAATGTGATCATCAACTCGATAAGTGTTAATCCTTTAATCTTCATTGGGTTTCTAAACATTTCTCAGCTCCAAACTGTTGCTCGTCTCAATTAATATGCACATCAATTCGCCAGGACAGGAAACCAGACCGGGAACATTGATGCGGAATAAACTATATGAGTGCGTTGGTATTTTGAGGAGGAACAATACGGTAAGACTGATTTGGAGATATCCATATCAGTGGTTCTGAAAATTCCCTTTAAATATTTCAATGCACTTCCTTGCACACGTGAATATCCTGATTCAAACAGATACGTTTAACGAACCATTAAGGCACCATTCCTTGGCGCTCTGCGTATCTGCTTTCAACGTTAATTATATCAGAAAGTCTTGATAAACCGCGCAAAAACAGTACCGCAAGTCAGGTAGAAACTACCGTTTGTACCATTATCACCCTTGAAACGCTCTCAACTGCCAAGCTAGATTGCATAGCTAACAATACAATGGCCAACTTGCTTGGTGCCGGGTCATTGGATCCCGCTTTTCGAAAGGCGTTTGCGCCCTGGAGTGGGAATCTGCAATTTTTAGACTATACTTTATAACTGTTAATTCAATCGAGGAAGAAACTATGCAATTCGATTTCACAAAAACACTGGCCTTGATCAAGGGTGGTCTTCTCGACCACGAGAACACTTGGAAAACCTACCTTGAAGATTGTCCAGGTTGGCAGCAGACTGCGCTGGTACTGACCGGACCATTGTTCCTTGCGAGTATTCTGATCTCCCTGATTTTTTCCAGGTTTACCGATGGTTACGCCATGTACGGGTACCAGAGCAATTGGTTCATGGCGTTGATTACCAGCTTGATAATGGGCGCAATCGGCTTCGTGATTGTCGTGCTGGTATTCAATTTTCTGGCCGGAACATTCAAGGGCACGCCTAACTTCTCACGCGCGTTTGCCGCCGTGTCGCTGGCTGTCATACCGGCATGGGTGGCGGGGGCGGTTGCCGGGTTGATCCCTTACCTGGGGTTTTTAATTGCGCTTGCCGGCGGCATATTGTCACTGGTTTTTCTGTACCGGATCATACCGCTGGCCCTGAACGTGGCTCAGGACAAGCGAACGGTCCACTTCGTGGTTTCGCTGGTGGTAGTCATTGTCTGCAACATGATTATCGGTTTAACGCTTGGTTTGGGTAGTGCCGGCAGCCAAATTCAGAGTGGCAAATATTCTTCAGGCGAAAGCACCACCGGCAGGAGCGCAAGTTCGGGTGTGATCGGTGAGAGTGTTCGCCAGTCAAGCATTATCGACGCTGCAAGTGATGACCGGTATGAGCCGCCCGGCAACGGAAAACTGGATAAAGACCAGGTTGAAGACTACCTATCGGTCTTGCGTAAAACCAAAGCCGTACACGCTGAATATACAGAAAAAGTGGAAAAACTGGCCGCAGAGATGAAAGCCAAGGAAGCCGCGGGCGAAAGTCCTTCCCTGGCAGATTTAAGCAAGATGTATCGCGGCGCTGGCGGCCTGGTGGGTGCCAATAACGCCGAGATGGAAGTCGTTGTATCAGGCGGTGGCAACTGGGCCGAACACGAATGGGTAAAACAACAACTGCGGATTGCCCACATCCAGCAGGGTGACGGATCCGATGCCAATGCCCACAACTACAAGTTATACAAAAAGTACGAGGAAGAATTAAGTGATGACTAGGAGCCTGTCGGGTTTGACCGATCGTAGCGAGGGAAAGCCGATTTGAGTCAGATTTTTCGGTCTTTTAAGGAGAATAGCACCGCTATTCACCGCAAAAGAGCTGGAAATCTGGCCAAACTCGGGTTTTCCGCAGTAGATCATGTTAAATCCGACAGGCTCCTAGGGTAGATGTTTGTTTCGCCCCCAACTGAAAGACCCAGGCGCCGTCCTTGTTGCGGTTGCCGATAGTGCCCTTGACCTTACCCGTGTAGGCGTTTTCCTGACGGTTGTTGCGAATGAAGCTACTAATCATATTTAACCCCAAGGCCGCTCACGGTCGTTCGGTCAGAAAACTGGCGGGTATCAAGGCAAAGTTTGAGAGCCTGGATATCAGCACCCAATTCATGCCAACCACCCATCCGGGGCATGGCAGGGAACTGGTGGCAAAGACCAAATTGACCGAGTTCGACGGGGTAGTCGCCGCCGGTGGCGACGGCACGCTATTTGAGGTTCTCAATGGTCTCTACGAGCACCCTGCATCAGAACGCATACCGCTGGGTATATTACCGATTGGCACAGGTAACGCTTTTGCACGTGAACTGGATCTGCAACCCGGAGCATGGTTGGAAGCCATCGATATCCTGCAGCGGGGACGCAACCGCAGAGTGGACGTTGCCCATGTCAAAGCGGCGGATCAGAGCTACTATTTTTTGAACGTCGTGGTGATGGGATTTGGGGTGAAAGCCAGTTTAACTGCAAAGAAGCTTAAATTCTTTGGTAATTCAGCTTACACGCTGGCGACCTTGTGGCAGGTTCTGAAATTGAAGAGCTACCCGCTTGAGATGTCGATCGATGCTGAAACTGTCCACAGCGACAATGTATTTGTCACAATCTCGAATAGTCGTTATACCGGCACACATTTCCTGATTGCACCTGATGCTGTTATCGATGACGGTCTGCTCAACATAACCGTTCTGAAGAAACTGCGACGCAGCCGGTTACTCGGTCTGTTCCCAACCATCTATGATGGACGGCACGTCGAACACGAAGAAATCTCTACCCATCAAGCCAGCCATATCAGCATCCAATCTCCTGAAGGCTTGCTGCTGGGTCCGGATGGAGAATTCTGTGGTAAAACCCCGGTCGAAATACGTTGTATGCACCAGGATTTGAGCATTTTTTATTGATTGCCAGACAACCCAATTCCTGAACAGGGATGGCTGTTGGCGGAATCTGCCACGCAAAGGTGAATCTCACCCATCCTCATGCATTGAGCAACTCACAAAACGACAACCAATTGACTTGTAGCAGCGTCCTACTAGTGAATACGATCGATTGCGGGACTACGACGGGGCCATGTGCCCGACTGGCTCAATTCTTGCATAGAGCAATAACAAAACATTTTATATATCAGGAGTGAGGACGAATGAAAACTTCCATGACCTATCCAATTCGATTTTGGACGCTTGTACTTAGCGGCTTGCTACTTTATCAATTCAGCAGCGAAGCCCTGGCTGACTCATGCAAATATGGAAAAGACATAGATTTGACCCTGGATCTGGCAGACAGCAGCACGCTTTCCATTTACGCCGCTGCCGGTGACCTCGAAGTTGTCGGTGTATCCGGGTCCGACCAGGCTGTCATCAGCGGAAAGGCTTGCGCATCGAAAGAAGCCTGGCTGGAAGAATCCAGCGTCAACACCAATGGTGGTAGTCATGCGGTCATTGCAGTCGAACTACCCAGTGATGACAAGGGCTGGTCATTCACTGGCAACAGTTATGTCTGGATGGATCTACGTGTCGAGGTACCCGATCACCTGGCCCTTGAAATCAAGGACAGCAGTGGTGATATGTTCCTGAAAAACATCGCCGCAGTTGAAGTCAAGGATAGCTCAGGTGATATCGAGATCGAGGCCGCACGTGGGCCAATTTCGATCAGTGATTCCTCTGGAGATATCGATGTTGATGAAGCCGAAGGCGACCTTACCATCGAATCTGACAGCTCCGGTGATATCAATGCCAATGGTATTCGTGGTTCGGTGCTGGTAGTAAAAGACAGCTCGGGCGACATAGACGTATCAGATGTCAGCGAGGATGTCATCGTGGAAAAAGACTCATCCGGTGATATCAGGGCTAGACACGTGGGTGGTGATTTCCGCGTACTCAAAGACGGTAGCGGTGGTATCAGTTCAAATGATGTGAAAGGTGAAGTACAGATACCGAAAAAGAGCTGAAACCCTTAAAGAATTATTGCTTTTCAAGACATTGGGTGGCCGTGCAGACCACGGCGCCCAGTGTCCAGTCCACATCAGTGGTATTCGCATCGGCAGGCAAGCCAAGGGTATCCAGAACAGTCTGAAGATAGACGGCACGGAAGCACGATGAGACCGGCTCAAAGCCACTATCGATGCCTTTACGACAAAACCGGCCGATATCATCATCTTTCATATAACGAAATGCATCACTTAGGTACCAGCGCTGTGTTTCAGCAGCCCTGATATTGTTCGCAATAGTCAACGCAGTATCTGCAAAGCCCCCCATTCCGTCAGAGCAGTCAACCACCTGCCATTCCGAATTCTCTATTCCCACACCGCGCTCACAGGCCTTTGAGGAGCCAAATCTCTTCCATGCTTCGTCCTGACCCCAACCTAAAAACGAATAACTGTATATCGCCACCTGCTGATCTTTGACCTTCACCTGGCGTGCTGTCTCACATTGCGGACATGGAAATGAAACTTGTATTGAAGCACCACCCATTTCGGCAACACCAAAATTATCATCATCCTGATTTTCCCGTGTCGCCAGCCAAGCGAACAGCCCTTCTTCAAACCCGCTGAGCGTGCGTGTGGTCACGTCCATACCGATCGCCGCACTCAATCTTTTATTGAGAAGATGCCACATCACCTCGCTGTCATCAGCATCCTTTTGCTCAGCCAGACGCATCCCGGCAGTTGCATAAACGGAAACCGTTTGCACATCACATTGTTCACGCCAGTCGAAAGCAGGCCATTTCGGTTCGCCTTTTTTGTTACGGGGTCCGTCAGAGCGAATGCTTTCCAATGCAATAACAATATCATCGACCACGACCCCGGCATCGGCCATGGTCTTGCCCCGTATGTTTCTTACCGGATCTGCCAGCGCACCCACTTTCGGACCTGCATGTTTTAGCCAGCCGATGTCAGTTTGCTGATACACATAAAGCCGGGTTCTCTTACTACCGGCATCGTAGATGATATGACAGCCTGGCAGACCAGTCGTTGCCGGATCCGGCTCTACCTGCCTTGTACAAGCACTCAAACACATACAAACGAGCGCCAGAACAGAAACAAATCTACCAGGCATTTGCATCAGCCCTGCCCCAGGCTGCTTTCCAGTGATCAGGAACGGTTCCCTCTGCCAGCAGACAGCCAGGTGCGATCAACGGATACATTTCGTCGTAATGCTTGCATACAGTGCCCCCGACACGGTGGTGTATATGCTGCGGCCCCAGATCTTTCAGATGTTCCAGGCCCGCCGCTGCCAGTAGCTCCAACAGGTTTTCAATCATGGCCTTGTGGTAGTTGAATACACGCTGTCCCTTGTATTCGATATCCAGTGCCTTGTAACGTGCCGGATCCTGGGTGGCGATACCCGTTGGACATTTGTCCGTGTTACAACTACGCGATTGAATACAGCCCAGGGCAAACATCATCGCACGGGCTGCATTGACCGTGTCCGCGCCCAGGGCCAGCAAACGGAGGACATGGAAAGCGGATATAGCTTTGCCTGCGGCTATCAATCGAATCTTCTGACGAAGACCAATACCCACCAACGCACGATTGACAAAAACCAGGCCATCACGCAGCGGCGTGCCGACCGAATTGGTTAGCTCAACCGGTGCTGCACCCGTGCCACCTTCGGAACCGTCAATGGTAATGAAATCCGGTGTAATACCTGTTTCCAACATGGCCTTGCAAACACCAAGAAACTCGGATTCATTGCCGATACATAGTTTGAATCCAACCGGTTTACCACCGGATAACTCACGTAACTGAACTACAAACTCCAGCAAACCCCTCGGTGAATCAAATGTACTGTGCGCTGGCGGGGAGACTACATCCTGACCCATGGGTACATGTCGTATCGCGGCAATTTCCTCGGTCAGTTTTGCGGCAGGAAGGATGCCCCCGTGACCGGGCTTGGCTCCCTGCGATAGTTTGATCTCTATCATTTTAACGACAGGAAGACAGGCTGATTCTTTGAACTTTTCAGCATCAAAACCACCTTCAGCATTACGACAGCCAAAATAGCCTGTGCCGATTTGCCAGATGATGTCAGCTTCGAATTTTTGATGGTAAGGGCTCAAACCACCCTCCCCCGTGTTATGTGCAAAACCGCCCAGTTTTGCGCCCTTGTTCAGAGCCATGATGGCGTTTTTACTCAATGCCCCGTAGCTCATGGCAGAAATATTCAGAGGAGAAGCCGCATAGGGCTGAGAGCATGTTCCTTCACCAAAAACGATACGCGGATCGTGATTAACAACCTCCTTGGGTGCCAGTGAATGATTGATCCATTCACAACCATCACGGTACACATCAAAAATGGTTCCAAAAGGACGTGTATCCCGTTCACCCTTCGCTCGTTGATAAACCAAAGAGCGGAACTCCCTGCTAACAGGCGTACCATCGACGTCTGACTCTACAAAATACTGCTGGATTTCCTTGCGGATGGACTCAAATACAAAACGGATGTGACCGATGACCGGATATAGACGCAAAATGGTGTGACGCCGCTGTGCCAGATCATAGATACCGAGCCCAATCAGAGCCAGCACCGGTACATAAAGCCATTGAAGCGGAGGCCACCAGGCCGACCCCGCTGCGATAAGCAACAGCAGTGCAACGCTTATTCCAAAGAAACCCTGTCTCACAGTCATAATCAATCACTCCAATGGGCGCACTAGTCAAGCGTGTCAGACAGTTGGGTATGTCTATTTTCAATTTTCTATTTAATAATAGCGCTTATTCAACTTAAACTTCCAAAAGAAATAATGTTTGATGTGATTTAAATATGACCCTGGTATTACACTTGACGGATACACACATACTGCCACCGGGAAACGTGCTTTATGACCAGGTCGATACTGCACTCCACCTGCGCGAGACCGTCAAGCAAATTAACCGCATGCGACCGGTACCAGATGCGTTAATCATCACGGGTGATATTGCGGAACAAGGCGACAAAGCCGGTTACCAGCACTTTCTTGAACTAATAAAACCTCTGAAAATGCCGGTCTACCTGGTCCCGGGCAACCATGATAATCCGCAAACGATGGTGGATGCATTTGCCGACACCCCATGCTTTCCAGCTTCCGATGACACCTATCAATATGCCATTGATGATTTGCCTTTCAGGATTCTGGCGCTTAACAGTCGCTGTGATGGCAGCGAGTTACCGGAATTTGACGAAAAAAGGCTAAGCTGGCTCAAACATCAGTTGGATTTTTCAGACAAACCGACACTCATAGCACTCCATCATCCACCCATGACAACAGGGATCGAGTTAGTCGATATGGGAGGATCTGAATGGTTTCAGGGGCTCAAGTCACTACTGGCTGAGTATAAACACGTGAAACTGTTGATCTGCGGGCATTGCCACACCGACCTTTGCGGTCGAATCGGACAGGTTCCTGTTTACATGGCGCCGGCAACCGCTCATCGGCTAATCGCAAGCCGTGGTATTAATATTGCGCCATCGACCATTATTGCACCGGCAACGCCTACCCTTCATCATTTTATCGACAGTGAGTTTCTAAGTGGAAGCCATGCATGGCCTGAAAACGTGGAAGAAGACCGGATCGATAAGGTTTCCGGTCTGTCCTGGTATACCCTTAAACAAAACATGTGGGGTTCAAGGTCCTGACACTAATGCCCCCTGCGTGGCGGCAGAAGCGTATTGCCGAATAACAAACCGCCCACCAGTGAAATCAGTAATCGTAGTGCCAGCAATGTCGTATCCGTCAGACTTTCACCACCATCAAGAAACAGGGCCGTGGCGCCGTGATAACCAATTGTGCCGGGAACCAGTAATATCACACCTGGTACCCTTATCAGGGCCCCCGTCTGCTTGAAAACACGTCCATAGAGATTGGCCAGAATTGCAATCGCCATGGAGGCTAATAGAACACCAAATTCCAGACCACCCGCCGCCACACCGGCGCGCGAGATGACATAACTGATAATTGCCGCCAGCATGGCAATGTGGAAATCTTTCTTTCGCGCCGAAAACAGTACGGCAAAACTGAAAGCCGATGCCAACAAGGCTGGCCAGCGAAACCAGTCGGGTGGTGATAACAATTGAGCCTGTGATCCGATATCCACCGACCAGCCAAACCAGCCTACGATAACCGTACCGATCAACACGCCAAGAGATAATTTCAGCAATGTCACCAGTGCACCCGACAAGCGAGCGGAACCCGAAGCCAGGTGATCGGTAGACAACTCGGTCACCGCCGTGGTAAGGGCCAGGCCGGGGATCAAAACAATCAGGCTGGACATAATAACGACAAAAACATCCAGACCCGGATTAATCTGGTTCAGGGCAAATACCAGGAAAGTACTCAATAAAGCCGCAATCGCTTCCAACCCACCTTCACGGAGTGCGTCACCGGCCTGCGTTACCAGGACACCCAACAGTGCACCGGTT
>CBDTVF010000055.1:0-11082 GCA_965363775.1 uncultured Gammaproteobacteria bacterium | reverse complement strand
TGGTGATCACACCCTACTTTATTCCTGGAAAAAGAGGTGTGGAGTTCTGGCGCAGCATTACGGACAAGGGTGTGAGGGTTGTCGTCATCACCAATTCACTGGCATCAAATAATCATGTGCCGGTTCACAGTGGTTACGCGCGTTATCGCCACGACATGATTGATGCAGGTGTGGAGATGTATGAGGTCAGGGTTGACGCATCGAAGGTGCCGGAGGAGGGTATCAAACAGGGTTATGATTCACTGACTTTGCATATAAAAGCGGTATTTATTGATCGCCGTTATACATTTGTGGGTTCTTTGAACCTCGATCCCCGTTCAATAGATATCAATACCGAGGCGGGGGTGCTGATTGACAGTAAGGATCTTTCAGGCCAACTCACCGGAAATTTGTTCGAGAAACTGCCGCCGTTTGCCTACCGTTTGTCAGAGAATGACAAAGGAAAGCTCAGGTGGACCGTTCAGATTGATGGTCAGGAAGTGGTTGAAAAGAACGAGCCCCAGGCAAGCCGGTGGCTAAGATTCAAAGCATTCCTATTCCGAATCTTACCCGAAGGACAACTGTAGGGTGGGTAACTTGTTACCCACGGGGAATAACGAAACTCATGGGCCGGTGCCCAAGGGATTCGATAATTCGTGGGTAACAAGTTACCCACCCTACGTTCCCTCGTTACCTATTATCGGGAATAAATATCAGTGCTGTGCGTAACAAGTTATACACCGTCAATAGTTCTGCAAGCCAAGACTTTTGACCCTGTTGCAGCGAAGAAGAAAAGCAGATACTAATTGTCGGTCAAACTTGTCGGCTCGATAAGCGCAATGCTCTTGGGTCAACACAATAATGAGGGAGAGACGAAATGACTGGTAATTCCTATTCAGTTTTCAATGCGATGGTAGACATCGTTGCGTCACCGGGTAAAGCCCTGGACGAAATCAAACAACATACATCCTGGTTATGGTGGCCTTTGTTGATCAACATTTTGCTGGCCTGTGGCATGATGGTTTACTACTTCGGCTGGGTGGATTTTGCATGGCTGGTTGATGAAACCATCCGCGCGGTCCCTGCTGAGAATCGCGCTGAAAGTGAAGACGCGATCAGGAACTTCATGCAGCCCGGGCGAAGTACGTGGACAACCGTGATTGCAATCGTGATCATGTCGTTGGTTATCTTCTCTATTCAGGCAGTTTATTTACACCTTGCCAACAAACTCGTATCGGGTGCTGAGATCAGATACGGGCAGTGGTTTTCTTTCAGTGTCTGGACAGCATTTGTTGGTGTTTTCGGTACGCTGGCAGCCTTTGCCACGATCTTCATGGCGGATTCGAACCAGTTATCACAGCAAAGCCTGCAGGTATTGTCGCTTAACTCGTTGCTGATTCACGCGGCTCCGGGTGAACCATGGTTTACCTGGGCCAGTTCGTGGACCTTGATCAATTTCTGGACACTGTTCCTGATGAGTATTGGCTTTGCACGCTGGACCGGTGCGTCCATAGTGAAAGCGTCCATTATCGCGTGTCTGCCCTGGGTACTGATTTTCGGTATTTGGGCCTTGACGATCTAAAACGAAGCAGAAGACTAAATGAAAAAAATCCTGATATTCGCCGTGCTGGCGGCACTATTGGTCGGCTTGCCATTAATTTCGAAATTCACGCGGGGCACCGATGCCAAGCAGGTCGAAGTACAAGAGGTCGAATACAAACTGATCAAGAGTTCGATCCTTGCTTCCGGCACCCTTGCCTATCGTGAACAGGTGCAATTGCGTTCCGAGGTCATTGGACAGGTCACCGAATTGCACGTCGAAGAGGCTGACCAGGTCAAAAAGGGCGATCCGGTCATCACACTTGAACCCAAGACTTACCAGGCCCAGGTAGAGCAGGCGGAAGCACGGGTGCGTATTCAGCAGATTGCCATTGAACGGCAACGATTGTTGATAAAGACTCTGGCGGACCGCTTTAAGCGCCAGAAATCCATGTTTTCTCAAAAACTCATAGACGAGGATAGTTACGAGGCACTGGAAAGCGAACTGGCCCTCGCTAAAGTGGATCTTCGTTCCCTGCAGGAGTCGCTGGCACAATCACGTGCAGCACTCGACCAGACTGAGGAGTTGCTTTCCAAGACTCGTATCAAATCACCGATTGACGGACTTGTTATCCAGGTTGATATCAAGGAAGGTGAAACGGTTATTGCAGGCACCATGAATATTCCTGGCGCCACCATGATGGTGATAGCTGATCCTTCGGAAACACTCACCGAGGTGCAGGTGGATGAGGCCGACATTGCCCAGGTTCGTGAAGGCCAAAAAGCTGATATTTACAGTGCTGCTTATCCGGATACACCGCTTTCCGGCACCATTCAGTCGATCGCAACCACCGCCAGGCAAACACCGGGTCAGGCAAGCCTGTCCTTCCTGGTGAAAATACTATTGGATGAGCAGGATACGATGGTAATCCGTCCCGGTATGAGTGTCCGTGCAGATATTTACACCCAAAGTAGTGAGGAAACACTGGCGGTTCCGGTGCAGGCTGTGCTTTATGACGAGGATGTGGATGAACAAGACAAGGACAAGGAAAAAGCGGAACAGACCTATGTCTTTGTGATGGAGGATGGCAAAGCTGTCCGCAGAGACATTGAAATCGGAATCTCCAGTGATAGTGATCAGGAAATCACCTCTGGACTTAAAGAAGGCGAGCTTGTTATTTCCGGGCCCTTCAGGGTTTTGCGGAATATGAATGATGGTGATGAGGTTGAGGAAGCCGAAGACTCTGATACAGACAGTGAAGACAACGATGGTGTAACTGTGGAAATCTCCGACTGATGCAAACGGGTGAAAAAGAATCGCCGGTTATCCAGTTGAGGAACGTCTATCGGACTTACGAGATGGGTGACCAGGTGCTCAATGCGCTGGACGGTGTGGATGTCAACATTTCGCGTAACGAGTATGTTGCCATCGTCGGTGCTTCCGGTTCGGGCAAATCAACAATGATGAATATCATCGGTTGCCTGGATCGAATCACCAAAGGGGATTATCTGCTCAATGGCACCAATGTTGGCGACATGAGTGAGGCTGAGTTGGCGAAGGCACGTAATCGTGAGATCGGTTTTGTATTTCAGAGTTTTAACCTGTTGTCGCGGGCATCTGCACTAAAGAATGTCATGCAGCCCCTGGTTTACCGGGGGATTCCACGTTCAGAGCGAAAACGCCTTGCCAGCATTGCACTCGAAAACGTCGGACTGGGTGATCGACTTGATTCCCGGCCCAACCAGATGTCCGGTGGTCAAAGGCAACGCGTTGCCATCGCCAGGGCTCTCATTGGCAGCCCGGCCATTTTGCTGGCTGATGAACCTACCGGTAACCTGGATAGCAAGACCAGTCAGGAGATCATGGCACTGATCGATCAGCTGCACAATACAGGTCAGACGATCATTATGGTGACACACGAACCCGATATCGCCGCACATTGTGAGCGGATAATAAGCCTGACAGACGGCAAGGTGGAATCAGACATTCGCCAGGAAAAGGTTGCCGCCTGATGTTTGCACTGTTTGAAAGTTTTCGCTCCGCACTTGAGTCTATCAGGGCCCACGGTTTTCGATCGCTGCTGACTTCACTGGGCATCATCATTGGCGTGACTTCTGTTATCGCCGTTGTATCCATCGTGCAGGGTCTGTCTTACACCATCAATGCGCAGTTTGCGGGGTTGGGTGGCAATTCACTGACTATCCGTTCCTACACACCTTTCAAAAAACAATTACAGGGACGTCTGGCCAAGCTGCGGGACAGTGACATGCGGGCCATTACACAACGTATCGACGGAATTTCACATATTACGCCGGTTTTGTTTACACAGACTGGGTCCCAGGGTGCCATCAGCTACCGCTCACAGGTTTCGTTCTCGCGCGTCATCGGCATAGGCCCCAGTTACCTTGATGTTAATAGTGTCTATCCACAGGAAGGGCGATTCTTTACGGCGGATGACGACTCAAGACGACGATTGGTGTGTGCGATCGGTGTGGATATTATTGAAAACCTTGAAATGACCGGCGACCCGATTGGAAAATATTTCCGGGTTGGTAACGAGTGGTGCAAGATCGTAGGGGTCATCGAAGAACGCGGTGAATTGTTTGGCTTTTCGCAGGATAACTTTGTACTGCTACCCTATGGCACAGCCAAACGTATCATGGGGGCGTCAAGGGACCTGGATATCCAGATCCAGTTACTGGTGGATGATATGAACCGCCAGGATGAAGTCAAAGACCGGGTACGTCGTGTATTGCGTCAGGAGCATGGTCTTAAATCGGGTGATCCGGACGACTTCAAGGTTCAGACCGCCGAGCAGTTAACCGAATCATTTAATGCCGTTATCGATATGGTAACCGCCGTTTCAGCCGGTATTGTTGGTATATCACTATTGGTCGGTGGTATCGGCATCATGAATATCATGCTGGTATCGGTCACGGAAAGAACGCGGGAAATCGGTATTCTTAAAGCACTCGGTGCAACCCGGCAGGATATACTTCTGCAGTTTTTAATCGAGGCATTGGCATTAACGATGATTGGCGGCCTGGTAGGTGTCGCCATCGGCTATGGATTAGGCGCATTGGTGGCAAGCCTGTTGCCAGGCTTTCCGGCGGCTCATGTCCCATTATGGGCAGTGGGTTTGAGTTTTGGTTTCTGTGCAGCGGTGGGTATCATTTTCGGTATCGTGCCGGCCGCCAAGGCGGCACAGCTGAACCCGATCGATGCCTTACGCTACGAGTAAGCAGGGTGGGTAACTTGTTACCCACGAGGTCATTACGGTAATCCCCAACCGCAACGTGCGCAATTCAATACGCACCGTCAAGCCCCCAACAGGTTATTCGTGGGTAACAAGTTACCCACCCTACGTACTTTTTTGGCGCTCTGCTTGTATTGGTGACCATGCACCCCCTCGATAGTGGCTTACGGCCAATTCGGTATACGCCCCGGTGTCCATGGTGCGCCCTCAGCCTGCAATGCCGCTTCAACTTCCGCCAGATCAGCCGCGATAGATTTCAATTCAACCAGTGCTTGCCGGAACTGTTGATCCGCTATCGCGTATGAATCGCGGTAATTACCTGTCACGGCAGACTGGCTGTCCCAGTGACCACCAACGATGGTGTTGATACGCCCAGTGATGGACATTGGAACCTTTTCGGCGCGACTGGAGACAGTGCTGTCACCACTGAACCGGGCTTTCAGATCCTGCATACGCGCATTCAGGGAACGCAATGACTGCACCTGCGATTCACTGGATGACGGCGTACTTTCAATCGCTTTCAGCAAGTGGTCGATCCTTCCCTGTACTTCACTCCTGGCACGATTGGCACCTGTAATGGCGCGGTACAGGTCATTCGATTGCATTTGAAAATCAAGCAGCGCCTGTCGGTCATCTGTTACCAGGCCACCCTCGAATAGTGGATTCAATGCGAATGACTGAGCAGAGGAAATCTCTACCAATTCACCTTTCACACGTTTTGACATGCTGACACTGTACTTGCCAGGTAAGACCATCGGGCCTTTTGGTGGGGTCTCCCAGGGCGCAAAGTCAGTATCAGGTTTGAGATCAACAGGATCCGGTGCGGGGTAGCGCATGTTCCAGGCAACACGATGAAAGCCTTTGCCTGCCGGGGCATTGACACGTTGAACAACATTGCCGGAAGAATCCCGCACTGTGAGTGTGATCGATGGCGCCTCTTCCCGGTCCTCGCGGCGCAGTTGATCCCAGCTGGGATAGGGATTATCGTCGCCTTCTTTAGCGCGATCCGTCTCGGCCTTGCGGCGTTTATCCTTAGCCGTTTGCAAGTCTTCTGGCAGGTAATACGCAAACACGGCGCCATAAGGCGGGTTATCAGCGCTGTAGCGACCTACACCAAAGTCGCCTTTTCCACCCCAGCCACGTCGAGTGTCAGGTACATAGAGCCACGCGTCACGTACACCGAACAATGCTGGCGCCTTCAGTTCATTGTTACTTGACCGCAGTGCTGAATAGTCATCCAGTATGTAAATGCCGCGCCCGAATGTACCGACCACGAGATCGCCTTCACGCCGTTGGATTTCAAGATCGCGGACCGCGATAGTTGGCAGGGAAGTCAGCTCATTCCAATTCTCACCACCGTTATTGCTGAAAAACAGACCAAATTCCGTACCAACGAACAACAGGTTTGGATCAACATGATCCTCGATGATGGAATGTGCCGAACCGCGTTCCGGCAGGTCATTACTGATCAATGACCAACTGCGACCCCGGTTCTCGGTTTTGAGCACATAAGGTTTGTAGTCACCACGTTTATGATTGTCGATAACGGCATAGGCGATATCCGCATCGTGGAATGAGGCGATAAGGTCTTCGATTAAAGACATATCCGGCACATCGCGGAACGAATCCACGCTGCTCCAGTTATCACCGCCGTCGGAGGTGACATGGATCAGGCCATCATCGGTACCGGCATAAATCAGGCCTTCTACCAATGGACTTTCATCGACCGCGATCAGTGCTCCATAGGTGGAGGTCGACATATTCTTGGCAATGGCATCAACACTCCAGACACGCCCCATGACATCGAGCTTATTCCGGTCGATCTTGCGGCTCAGGTCGCCGCTAACGGCTACCCAGCTTTCACCACGGTCATCGGAACGGAACAGTTTTTCGGCACCGTAGTACAACCTGCGGTGATCGTGAGGAGAAATGATAAGCGGCGAACTCCAGTTCCAGTTGTAGTTATTCTCATCTGCACCCGGCATCGGTGTTATCTGCAGAACTTCACCTGTAATGCGGTCGAAACGTCCAAGCGAGCCGTACTGTGCCTGGGCATAGATCACGTTGGCATCGGTAGGGTCGATCTGTGCCTTGAAGCCATCACCGGACTGCGCAACAAACCAGTCGGCGTTGGTGATACCGTCGGTCTTGGTATTGCGGCTAGGGCCACATAGGGTGAAGTTATCCTGTGTGCCGGCACAGACATTGTAGAAAGGTGCATCGTTATCGGGTGTGGCACGGTAAAACTGTGTAACGGGCAGGTTACGCACGTGGCGCCATAGCTGACCACGATCCCAACTCTCATAAACGCCACCATCGCCGCCTATATAAAGGTGGGCTGTGTTGTCTGGGTCAATCCAAAGCGCATGGTCATCAACATGACGGTTCTTGAAAGAAATCTTTTCCCAGCTTTTTCCGCCATCCCCTGAAACATGTGTAAAGGTATCAACGGAGTAAACCCGTTGCGGATTTTTTGGGTCGACATACAATTCGTTGTAATACTGCGGACTGCTGGTAGCGTGGTCGGAGCGTTTTTCCCAGCTCTCGCCAAAGTTGGTGCTTCGATAGACGCCCTTGTCTTTCTTATTCGCCTCGATAATGGCGTAAATCATGCCCGGGGCCGATGGTGCAGCGGCAAGACCGATACGGCCAAGGTCACCGCCCGGTAAACCACCTTCCAGCTTGCGCCAGTTGAGTCCGCCATCCGTGGTTTTGTGAATACCACTGCCGGGTCCGCCGTTGACTAGTGTCCATACATGACGCCGGCGCTGGTAACTGGAAGCTACGATCACATCCGGGTTGGCCGAGTCGATTACGAATTCATTGATGCCCGTATTCTCGTCAATATCCAGAATGCGTTTCCAGTTCTCACCACCATCAGTGGATCGATACAGACCACGGTCACCGCCGGAGTTCCAAAGTGGGCCCTGGGCCGCTACATAGATCGTATTGCTGTCCCCCGGGTGGAAACGGATCATGGAAATATGGCCGGAGTCTTTCAGACCCATATGTTTCCAGCTGTTACCGCCATCAAGGGACTTGTAAACACCGTCACCATATCCAACACTGCGTTGTGCATTGTTTTCGCCGCTACCTACCCAGACGATATTCGGGTTTGAAGGGTCAATCTCGACCACACCAATTGCAAATGAGTTTTCATTTTCGAAAAGCGCTTTCCAGGTGATGCCGTTGTTCTCCGTTTTCCACAAATTACCGCTGGCCATGGATACATAGAAACTCTGTGAATTGCCCTGATGAAAAGCAAAATCCGAGACACGTCCGGATACCAGCGCCGGTCCGATGTTTCGGAGCGGTATTCCAGCCAGTGGATGCTCAGCAGCCTGGCTGAGCAGGGGCAGGGAAAGAGTGACGAAGGTAAGAATCGTGGATAACAATCGGGTGCGTATCATGGTTGGATTCCTGTGTCGGGTAAAGACTTCCATTTTACGTAATTAACGCCTTATTAGCACGGAGCTCTGTTACTCATTCTGATGTAAAAACTCGAGAGCCCGACATTTGGGGTGTTCAATGCATACCAATAGAAATCAAACGGGTGTATCTTAGTGATTAGGTAAACATTATGAGCAAGTTACGAGCAGGGAGTCTATGGAGTCAGTTCAAAAAGGGCAAACCCGTTCGTGTTGCGCTGGGTCATCTTGGTATTCGCCGGGATACCGCTGGTGATATAGAGTCCGTTACAAAATTCAAAGTCCATCCGGACAGCTTGCCCTCCGTCGCCGTACTACCTTTTGAAGATCTCAGTGAAAATGGAAACCTGGGCTATCTTTGCGAGGGATTGGCAGAGGAAATTCTCGATACTTTGCGCAAGATACCCCATCTCAGGGTTGCTTCGAGGATGGTCGCATTTCAAATCAACAGTTGGGAAACAGACGTCAAGGATGTTGGCAGAAAATTGAATGTGCGAGCAGAACTCAGGGGAGGGGTACGAAAATCCGGCGATAAGCTATATATTCCCGTCGAATTGCTCAATACCGCTGATGGCACACTGCTTTGGTCCCGTGAGTATGATCGACCGTTGGATGAGATTTTTGACATACAGGAAGAGATTGTTAACTCGATCACAAAAAACCTGGATGTCTCCATCAAAGACGATGCAATTCTAAAGCGACATCGTGTGAGTCCGAAAGCCTATGATTTGTTCCTGCATGGCCTGAGTTGTTTTGCCAAACATACGACTCAGGACAATGTCTTTGCACGGCAGTTGTTCAAACAGACCATTGATCTTGAGCCGGATTTCGGTCGTGCGTGGGCAGCTCTTGCTTATACCTATGGTTACTCCTACATGTATTTTAATGCCACTGATGTGAACCTGATCGAGGCGAAACGGACCAGTGCCCAGGCACGGAGGCTGGCGCCACATCTGGCTGAGCCTCATGTTTCATCCGGTATAGCCTGTTGCATGAGTCAGAATTACAAAAAGGCAGAAACAGAATTTGAAAAAGCCATTGATTTGGATCCTAAGAACTTCAGGGCCTGGTATTTCTTTGGGCGTGCCAAAGTTCACGAAGGCGATCTGGAGCGTGCGTTAAATCTGTTTGAGCGTGCATCGATGGTACGCTCGGAGGACTTTCAAAGTGTGTTGCTTCAAGCTCAACTTTATACCAGTCTTGGGAAGAAAGATAAGGCCATGGAGGTCACCCGTCTGGGTATTGAAAGGGTCAGGGCTGTGCTTGGGCTTAACCCGGAAAATAACCGGGCTCTTAACATGGGTGCATTTGCCTTGTTGCGCCTGGGGCAGGCCGATGAGGCCAGGGAGTGGATGTTAACTTCGATGAAAAACGCACCTATGGACTCCATTATCCAATACAACGGTGCCTGCTTTTTCTCACTGGCAGGAGACCTTGAACACGCCCTGGATTGCCTCGAAAACTGCCTGATCAAGGTGGGAAGTATCAACCGGGAATGGCTGGAACACGACTCCGACATGGATAACATACGCACTCACCCGAGGTACGAGGAAATTACTAGCCGTTTCCCTGACTAGGCAGTACGAGATGCCTGGTGAGGCTCAATGGGTTCTGTAAACTTCCAGATTGGACTAGTGGCCGCTTGATAATGAATCCGGGTTCACTGCACAACATATCGGGTTATGATGAAGACATGCATTTACTTTTACCTTTTGTTTTAATTTTTGCACTCGTCTTTGGTCCCGGTTGGTGGGTGCGCAAGGTGATGTCGCGTTATAGCAGTCCGGAAGACCGTTATGACGGCACCGGCGGGGAACTGGCCAGGTATTTGTTGGATAGTCATGACCTGCAACATGTGAAAGTCGAAGAGACACCGATTGGTGATCATTATGACCCGCAGGAAAAGGTCATACGTCTCACTCCTGAAAAGCTCAATGGACGGTCGCTGACTGCTGTAACCGTTGCCGCGCATGAGGTTGGACATGCGCTCCAGGATGCCAGTGGTTATGCGCCTTTAAAAATCCGCAGCCAACTGATCGTGTTGACAAGACCGGTGGAAAGACTGGGGGCCGGAATTTTAATGGCCGCACCATTCATTGGTATGCTCACACGGGCACCATTGGTTAGCCTGTTGATGATTCTGGGTGGATTGATGAGCCTTGGCACCACCACCCTGGTACACCTGGTGACCCTGCCAACCGAGATGGATGCCAGCTTCAACCGTGCCTTACCGATGCTGGAAAAGGGCAATGTCCTCAAGTCGGTAGATCTGCCACATGCGCGGCGTTTACTTAAGGCAGCGGCGCTCACTTACCTGTCGGCCTCTTTGGCCAGCCTGTTGAATATTGCCCGTTGGTGGACGTTGTTGAGGCGTTAACACAGGTGTCGTTTGGTCTGTGACTTGTCACCTACTACTGATCGACTAAATTCAACTCGACTTGTGTCGTAGGGTGGGTGACTTGTCACCCACGAGGAATCGATCGAATCTCACCAAACCCTTGTGCGTAATATTTGCGCGCCGTACGGGCTGGGAATTGCCTGTTTCATTATGCAGGACCCCGTGGGTAACAAGTTACCCACCCTACGGAGTACCCATTGCCCGATTTATTGTGCCCAATCTCGTGCGTAATGAATTACGTACCCGATTACGATTTTTCTTCTTTATTTCCTAGCCATTTTGCCAGGGGGTTTGCGGAGATGCCGTGGGCCATCAGGCTGAGGAAAACAGTACAGATTACTATCAATGTCAGGAATTCAGCGTTAGGTACCCCGGCGTTGATAACGATAATCGCAAAAACGATACTGGCCAAACCCCGCGGCCCGAACCAACCAAGGAATAAACGGCTGAAAACACTCTCGCCGCTACCTGCCAGTGACAG
>CBDTVF010000054.1:0-11170 GCA_965363775.1 uncultured Gammaproteobacteria bacterium | reverse complement strand
GCACACCGTTTCGCCATCACGGGGCACCGTGGCCGTCGACAAAAGGCGGCAGTATATTCAGTGCTCGAAGATATTCCCGGAGTAGGTGCCCGCAGACGACGGGCTTTACTAACCCATTTCGGCGGTATCCAGGGTGTTCGCAAAGCAGGTGTCGAAGAATTGTCCGGCATCCCCGGCATCAATCAGCAGTTGGCCAAAAGAATTTTCAAAGCACTCCACTAGTAGGGTGCGTAACTTGTTACGCACGTTTCAATTGGCAAACCGCTTGCTCCTGATGATTCGTGGGTAACAAGTTACCCACCCTACGGTTTCCCACAATTTGTACGTAAAAATTGGATACCATGCGGTTTCCCATAAATTGTACGTACCAATTGGATACCATGCCGTTTCCCACAAATTGTACGTAAAAATTGGACACCATGCCGTTTCACACAATTTGCACGTAACATTTACGCATCGTACATGTTTTTGCAAATCGCACGTAACAAATTACACACCGCGTGATTTGTATTTATCCCTGCAAAAAAGTGCTTGGGTCTGCGATAATAAGCAGATAACTTCAACTGGGCCTTGAACCATGCAAATGACGTTTCCGATGATTTTGACGCTGTTGCGTATCGCACTGATTCCCGTGTTGGTTGTTTTTTTCTATTTGCCCTACTTTTGGGCTCCACTGGCGGCTGCGGCGGTTTTTATCCTGGCGGCGGTGACCGACTGGCTTGATGGCTACCTGGCCAGACGTATGGGTTTGATGTCTGCCTTTGGTGCGTTTCTTGATCCGGTCGCCGACAAACTGATGGTTGCAACTGCATTGGTGTTACTGGTGCAGAGTCCACCACCACTTATGGCTCCAATGATTTTGTTTACACTGTCTGCAGCCATCATCATTGGTCGTGAGATCGCGATCTCCGCGCTCAGGGAGTGGATGTCTGAAATGGGAGAGAGTGGTACGGTCAAAGTCGGACTGCTCGGCAAGTTCAAGACCATTTTTCAAATGACAGCGATCAGTTGCCTCCTGTACCAATATAGCCTGTTTGGTTTACCTGTCGCTCTTGTTGGTGAGTTATTGCTATATCTCGCCGCAGCCCTGACGCTTTGGTCGATGTGGGAATATCTGCATGCAGCCTGGCCGGTTATGAGTCGTGAGGGTAACCCATCTTCTAACAGTGCATCTTCTGACGAAGATTCTTCTGCAGGCTGACAGTGTGAGCATGGAAGCAGAAACAGGCATACGACGTGTCACCCCAACCGTGAATGTTGGGGGAATCCTGATAGGTTCAGAGCACCCGGTCGTGGTGCAATCCATGACCAATACCGATACCGAGGATATTCGTTCAACAGCGACGCAAATTGCCCAGTTGGCGCGTGCGGGTTCGGAACTCGTCCGCATTACAGTCAATACCGAGAATGCAGCCGCCTCGGTAGCCGGTATCATGGAACGTCTGGAAATGATGTCCTGCGAAGTTCCTGTTGTCGGTGACTTCCATTACAACGGCCATCGTCTGCTGCAGCAGCACCCCGAGTGTGCGCGTCTGCTGGCCAAATATCGCATCAATCCCGGTAATGTTGGTTTTGGTAAGAAACGTGATGACCAGTTTGCGACCATTGTCGGACTCGCCATTGAACATGATAAACCTGTCCGTATCGGTGTGAATTGGGGCAGCCTTGACCAGCGTTTATTGGCAAAACTGATGGACGCCAACGGCAAAGCCAGTTCACCGCAACCAGCCGATGCGGTTATGCGCGAAGCCCTGATCCGGTCTGCACTTGATAGTGCTGAGCAAGCGGAAGAACTGGGTTTGTCACGCGACCGGATCGTCCTTTCCTGCAAGGTAAGCGGCGTACAGGATCTGATCCTTGTATACAGAGAATTGGCGAAACGTTGCGAATACGCGTTGCACCTCGGATTGACCGAGGCGGGTATGGGCAGTAAGGGGATTGTGTCCTCCTCCGCAGCCCTTGCAGTATTGTTACAGGAAGGTATCGGTGACACGATCCGCATTTCATTAACACCTGAGCCCGGCCAGTCCAGGACCGACGAGGTGATCGTGGCCCAGGAATTGCTCCAGAGCATGGGCTTGCGGGCTTTCACACCTATGGTTATCGCTTGTCCCGGCTGCGGCCGGACAACCAGTACTTTTTTCCAGTCACTGGCCCGCGATGTGACCAATCATGTGCGCACACAGATGCCTGAGTGGAAACTCAAGTATGAAGGTGCGGAAAACCTGAGCCTCGCAGTCATGGGTTGCATCGTCAATGGTCCGGGCGAAAGCCGTCAGGCCGACATCGGTATCAGCCTGCCAGGTACGGGTGAGTCACCGGTGGCACCTGTATTTGTCGATGGCGAGAAATCCGCAACACTCAGGGGTGATGATTTGACCGCTGACTTTCTCGCCCTGATCGATCAGTATGTTTCGGAAAAGTATCAAAAACTCTAACAGCCCAGGCTGCCCTCTCGATCAGTTCCCGATCTCACCTTGTCCTGAATCGGGAGATTCCATGTCAGCCAGTGCCGATCGCCATCTGCTTTACCAGCAGGCTGTACAGGATGTGGAGTCTGAAATTGATTTTATCGAACAAACCTGGTCCGAACTCCGGAAAAGGCCCGCCGAATTATTGAGGGAAGATTTCTGTGGCACCGCCAACACTGCCTGTGAATGGGTGATTCGGGATGATAACCACCAGGCAATAGGGGTTGATCTGGATGAGTCTGTGCTCGAGTGGGGTCGTTTGAATAACCTGGCGGTATTGGATGAAGAGCAGTCTGAAAGAATTGAATTGCTTAATGAGGATGTATTGCAAACGCGTCCCGGTCTGGTAGACATTATCCTGGCGATGAACTTCAGCTATTACCTGTTTTTGAAACGGGATGATTTACGCGAGTATTTTGCAAATGCCCTGGATGGGCTTGTTTCCGATGGTATTCTGTTTCTGGATGCCTACGGTGGTTACGAGGCACCCATGGTTTTGACTGAGCCGCGTGAATGTGTGGATGATGACGGCAATGACTTTACCTATATCTGGGATCAGGCGGAATTCAATCCGATCGATTCCTGCATGACCTGCCATATCCACTTTGAATTGCCAGACAAATCGCGCATGGAAAAAGCCTTCAGTTATCACTGGCGTTTGTGGACCCTGCCGGAAATACGCGAGATTTTGTATGAAGCCGGATTCTCACAAGTAGACATCTATTGGGAGGGCACGGATGAGGAAAAAAATGAAGGCAATGGTATTTACACAATTTCAGAAACAGGCGATGCTGACCCGGGCTGGGTGTGTTACATCGTTGCCCAGGCGGGATAACTCTCAGGCTAAAGCGACGACCTGACCCTGATATTCGACTTGCTGAGCGGTCAACTCAGGATCCATCCGGGTAACTACAAACAGACGGGTTCGACCATCCTCGTCACGCCCACATTCTACGATGATGGCCTGATAGTCCTTGTCATCACTCAATATTCGAATTTTATCGAGAGGTTCCGGGCAAATATCGGTAACGATCCGCAACAGGCGCGGATGACGTTTAACCTTTCCAAGATAATGTGTACGCGCAACGATTTCCTGACCGGGGTAACATCCTTTACGGAAATTCACTGCCCCCAATTGATCAAAACCAAGCATTTGTGGCAAGAATTGAGCACTGGTTTCGGGGCTTAACCAGCAGATACCCTGTACCAGTTCAGATGCTTTCCATGCATCGCTTAAGGAGGCGTTGCTGTCGGTTGCCGTAGCGTGGTTTAGTATTGCTAGTGATTCAGTGCTACCAGCCAATGGAATTGAGATGTTCAGCACCACTGACGGTTCCGCAGCATCATGTTCCCGCAAACCCGCTACCGTGGTTTCGTCCAACACCTCGATGTTCACCTTTGATCGCATGACATACATTTTGAGGCGCGTGCTGACGGTCGCAGCCAGGGCACTGGTCATGATGACGTAGTAATCCTCATCAGCCCGGCCAACCAGCATTAAAGCCAGCACCCGCCCCTTGGGTTCGCAATAGCAGGCGAAAACAGATTCGCCGTCAGATAAGGCCAGTACATCTGAACTCAGTTGGTTGTGCAAAAAATCTCCAGCATCGGTGCCGCTGAAACGAATTGCTGTCAGGTAATCGAGCGCAATCATCGGTATAAATGTCCTGTTGTGCGTGGTAAATGATTCACACTCTCATTTTACCTTAAAACAGACAGCATGATGCGCTAAAAAAAAGCAAAGTGGACTCGCAAACAACTGTGTTTTGCCGTTACAATAAATAGTTGGAGAGTTACATCGGGATGTGGGGCATTTGTTAATGAAAAATCACCAGCAAAAAGCAGCGCCTATCTCATCAAATAGTTCTGAAAAAAGTTCAAAGCAACAAGCTGAAACCAACTTATCGCCAAAAAAACCTGTTGAAGTGGGTGGCCCCAAAGGCCCTGAACCCACCCGTTATGGTGACTGGGAAAAAGCGGGTCGCTGTAGCGATTTTTGATTTAAACCTTAAGACAAAAGAGGCTGCCAAATAATGAGCACTACGAAACGCCCAATGTCACCGTACATGCTGGGGCCATACTATAAGTTCCAGATAACCTCGGTGCTTTCTATTTTGAACCGCCTGACAGGTGTTTTTATGTCAGTGGTGACAGCGCCACTCTTACTCTGCTGGTTAATCGCTTTGGCGAGTGGTGAGGAATCATTTGCAGCACTGAGTCTCTGGCTTGGCAGTGTATTGGGCAAACTGGTCATTGCCGCCAGTGTGTTCAGTTTCAGCTTTCACATGTTTGGCGGTATACGTCACCTGATCTGGGATGCAGGCTGGATGCTGGAAATATCACAGGTTCGTTCTTCCGGTTGGCTCACGATCGTGGCATCAGTGGTTTTGACCCTGGTCGTTTTGGGAGCAGGCTTATGAGCATGCAAAACCCATTGGCCCGGGTTCGTGGCACGGGTAGTTCAGGCGAGGGATCACACCATTGGCGCTCACAACGCTACTCAGCCTTGATTTTATTACTGCTGGCCACCTGGATATTGTGGCTGGGAGTTTCGCTGGCCGGCGTAGATTACGCGACCGCCAGTGCTGCCATGTCATCACCAATCAACGCAGGTATGGCCATATTGTTGGCCGGTGCCGTGTTCTATCACACGCAACTCGGTCTACAGGTAGTGATAGAAGATTATGTGCATATTGCAGCATTGGAATTTGCCTTGTTGATATTCGTACGATTTGCCTGTCTTGTCGCATTTTTGATCAGTGCCATTGCAGCTCTGAAACTGGTACTGGGAGCCTGAACCATGAGCAACGACTACTCTATAACAGAACATAAATATGACGTCATTGTGGTGGGTGCCGGCGGAGCCGGATTACGGGCAACCATGGGTCTGGCCGCTACCGGGTTGAAAACCGCATGCATTTCCAAGGTATTTCCAACCCGCAGCCATACGGTGGCAGCACAGGGCGGCATGTCAGCGGCACTTGGCAACATGGGTGAAGACGACTGGCGCTGGCATATGTACGACACCGTCAAAGGTTCGGACTGGCTCGGTGACCAGGATGCGATCGAATACATGTGCCGGGAAGCCGTGCCCGCAGTGATCGAACTGGAACACTATGGTGTACCTTTTTCACGTACCGAGGACGGCAAAATATACCAGCGTCCATTCGGTGGTATGACTACAGACTATGGGAATGGTGTAGCAGCACAGCGAACCTGCGCGGCAGCCGACCGTACCGGCCATGCCATCCTGCACACCCTGTACCAACAGGCACTTAAACACGATGCGACTTTCTTTATTGAGTATTTCGCACTTGATCTATTGATGGATGATGACGGCGTCTGCCGTGGCGTACTGGCGTGGGATCTTGCAGAAGGTACTTTACACCTGTTCCGCGCACATGCCGTGATTCTGGCCACCGGCGGATACGGTCGTACCTATTTCTCATGCACCTCTGCACACACTTGTACCGGTGATGGCAATGGTATGGTTCTGAGGGCTGGATTACCGTTGCAGGATATGGAGTTTATCCAGTTCCATCCGACCGGTGTTTATGGTGCGGGTGTCTTGATCACCGAGGGTGTTCGGGGTGAGGGTGGATTCCTGACCAATTCGGACGGCGAACGTTTTATGGAACGTTATGCTCCCAACGCCAAAGACCTGGCTTCACGCGATGTAGTCAGTCGTTCCATGACCATCGAAATCAGGGAAGGGCGGGGTGTTGGCCCGAAGAAGGATCACATACATCTGAATCTGCAACACCTGGGTGCTGATGTCATTAACAAGCGTTTGCCGGGTATTGCCGAGAGTGCAGAGATTTTTGCGGGTGTGGATGTGACCAAAGAGCCCATCCCTGTTATTCCTACCGCACATTACAACATGGGTGGTATCCCGACCAATTATCACGGCGAAGTGGTGAACCTGAAAGATGGTGATCCCGATTCCGTGGTTCCCGGCTTGTTCGCCATTGGTGAGGCCGCCTGTGTATCTGTTCACGGTGCCAATCGATTGGGTTCAAATTCACTGCTTGACCTGATTGTTTTCGGTCGTGCAGTTGCGCACCGCTGCGCGGAAGTGATCAAACCCAATCAGCGGCATGGACAAATTGACCAGGGGGTTCTGGCCCCACTGGTTGCTGATTTTGATCGTTTACGCAACGCCGATGGCAAAAATAGCGCGGCGAGCATCAGGGACGAAATGCAGCAGGTCATGCAGAATAATGCCGCTGTTTTCCGTACCTCCAAGGTGCTTGAGGAAGGTTGTAAGTTGATCTCAGACGTCAGTGCAATGTTTGATGACATCAAGGTCAGTGACCGCTCGATGGTGTGGAATTCCGATCTCGTAGAAACGCTCGAGTTACGCAATCTTCTTGGCTGTGCCATGGTTGCCATGTATGGAGCTGAGAACCGCAAGGAGAGTCGCGGGGCGCATGCCCATGAGGATTACCCTGACCGGGACGATGAAAACTGGATGAAACATACGATCGCCGAACTTGACGGGGAGGGCAACGTGACCATTGACTACCGACCGGTGCATTTATATACGCTGACCGATGATGTCGAGGTCGTACCACCCAAGCCACGTGTCTATTAACAGGCAGGACAAAAGGAAAATCCCATGCTCGAATTAAGATTAGCTCCTGAATCCCGTCCGGTTAAAGGGCAGAAGCACTCCGCACCGGAAGGGTCGGCCAATACCAAGACATTTCATATTTACCGATGGAACCCGGATACAGGCGAGAACCCGCGTATCGATACATTCGACATTGATCTGGATGATTGTGGTCCGATGGTGCTGGATGCAATCCTGAAGATTAAAAATGAAATTGATCCGACACTGACACTTCGACGTTCATGCCGTGAGGGTATTTGTGGTTCCTGCGCGATGAATATTGATGGAACCAATACTCTGGCGTGTACGAAACCCATCAAAGACATCAAAGGCGAGATTAAAATAAATCCATTACCACACCTCGAGGTGGTCAAGGACCTGGTACCGGATATGACGCATTTTTATGCGCAGTACGCCAGTATCAAGCCATGGATTCGTACCCAAAGTGTTCCGCTGCCGGATCAGGAGAGATTACAGTCTCAGGAAGAACGCGAAAAGCTGGACGGATTGTATGAGTGCATCCTGTGTGCCTGCTGTTCAACCTCATGCCCGAGCTACTGGTGGAACGGCGATCGTTACCTGGGACCTGCCATTTTATTACAGGCCTACCGCTGGTTGGTAGACAGCCGTGATGAAGATACAGGCGAACGACTTGATGCGCTGGATGATCCTTTCCGGCTTTATCGTTGCCACACCATCATGAATTGCACATCAACCTGTCCCAAGGGCCTGAATCCGGGTAAAGCAATTGCCGAGACCAAGAAGATGCTATTGGAAAGGAGTGGGGCATAAGACCGCCGCCTGGTATGCATAGCGGGCAGGACAGGGTAAAAAGACTACGTTGGCAAAGCCGGCGCGGAATGAAGGAACTGGATGTGCTGTTCGAGGCATTTTTTGCTCAACAGACTGAATCGTTAATTGAAGGTGACTGGCCTCAACTCGAAGAACTGTTGAAGCAGGAAGATGACGTGTTATATGACTGGATTTCAGGCAGAGACTTACCGAAAGACCCGGAAGTACTGATTTTGATCAAAACAATTGCCAATGTCGTATAACAATCCAATCAGACTGACAGTTGCCAGCAGACGGGATTTTGTCATCCCGGTTGGTTTGTTGATGTTGCTTGCATTGCTTGCAGCGCTGCTCAGTTCGCAACCGGCTTTATTGGTGGTTTTGATTTTTGTTATAGGATGGGGCATATTTACATTAAGTTTTTCTAAAGTAAGTGAAGCCAAATTGACCTTGGTCATTTTTGCAGACGGGTGGGTAGGTTTAGAATCCGCCCATAAAGATACAATCGAGGGGTTTTTGGACGGTCAACAATGGTGTACTCACCGGGTTGCCGTTTTACGTATTGACGATGGAGATTCGCTACGCAGGCTGGTTATCCTGTCTGCCCGGCAGCAAAACGCAGACGATTTCCGTCGTTTGAATATGTGGCTTCGGCAAAACCTTTTTAATCAAAAAAGTGAGGGAAGAGTTTAATCATGACTTACAACGATAAAGTTGTCAGACAATTTGTCATCGTGACTATACTGTGGGGCATTGTCGGAATGTTGGTTGGCGTCATTATTGCTGCGCAATTATGGCTACCCATACTGAATTTCGATATACCCTGGTTGACCTATGGCCGCTTGCGTCCATTACATACCAATGCGGTCATTTTTGCCTTTGGTGGTAGCGGCCTGATAGGCACCTCTTTATACGTTGTACAGAGGACCTGCCATGTTCGCCTGATTTCCGACAAGTTGGCAGCATTTGTTTTCTGGGGGTGGCAGGCAGTCATCCTGGCTGCGGTGGTGACATTGCCATTGGGCTGGACCCAGAGCAAGGAATATGCCGAGCTTGAATGGCCGATTGATATCCTGATCACACTGGTCTGGGTAGCATACGCGGTGCTGTTCTTTGGTACGATCGGCAAGCGCAGGGTCAGCCATATCTACGTCGCCAACTGGTTTTATGGTGCATTCATACTGACCATTGCGGTGCTGCATATCGTTAACAACCTGTCATTTCCGATCACGATCGACAAGTCCTACCCGATCTACTCGGGTGCGGTCGATGCGATGGTGCAGTGGTGGTATGGCCACAATGCGGTAGGCTTCTTCCTGACCGCCGGCTTCCTGGGGATGATGTATTATTTTGTGCCCAAGCAGGCGGAAGGACCGGTATATTCCTACCGTTTGTCCATTGTGCATTTCTGGGCCCTGATCGCCATATATATGTGGGCGGGTCCGCATCACCTTCACTACACCGCTTTGCCCAACTGGCTGCAATCCATTGGCATGGTGTTCTCGTTAATCCTGTTGGCACCCAGCTGGGGCGGCATGATCAACGGTATCATGACCTTGTCGGGTGCCTGGCATAAGTTACGCACTGATCCGGTTTTGAAATTCATGATCGTGGCCCTGAGTTTCTATGGTATGTCCACCTTTGAAGGTCCGATGATGTCGATCAAGACAGTCAATGCATTGAGTCACTACACCGACTGGACTATCGGCCACGTGCATTCCGGCGCATTGGGCTGGGTTGCCATGATGACCATCGGTTCGCTGTATTGCCTGATTCCGCGCCTGATCGGCGAGAAGAAAATGTACAGCATCAAGGCCATTGATATCCATTTCTGGACATCAACCATCGGCGTGGTGATGTATATCACCTCTATGTGGATTGCCGGTGTTATGCAGGGCCTGATGTGGCGTGCATTTAACGATGATGGCACCTTGACTTACAGCTTCATCGAAAGCCTGGTAGCAACCAAACCGTATTACGCAATCAGGCTGTTGGGTGGCCTGACATTCCTCACTGGCATGTTCTTCATGGCATGGAATACCTGGAAGACGCTTGGCAGCAAGGAAATGAAGCCGATTCCTGCTTCAGAACCTGCAGATTGGGGAGAGCACGTATGAGCAGTGGACACAAAAAACTTGAGACAAATATCAGCCTGATGGCGATATTTATCATCATTGCTATCAGTCTTGGCGGACTGGTTGAAATTGTTCCACTTATATTTCTGGATCAGGTCAATGAACCGGCCGAAGGTGTCGTACCTTATCCGGCGCTGGAACTCGCAGGTCGCGATGTGTATGTGCATGAAGGTTGTTACAACTGCCATTCACAGATGATCCGCCCGTTCCGCAGTGAAACCGAGCGCTACGGACCGTACTCGATCGCCGGCGAATCCGTTTACGACCGGCCATTCCAGTGGGGATCAAAACGTACCGGGCCCGATCTGGCCAGAGTAGGCGGGCGTTATAGTGATGAATGGCATTACATTCATCTGACCAATCCACGCGACGTGGTGCCTGAATCCAATATGCCCAACTACGGTTGGTTACGGGACAGGATGGTAGATGGCGAGATCGTGCAGAAGAAAATGCGCGCCTTGAATATGCTTGGCGACCCGTACTCGGATGAAGATATTGCCGCAGCACCCTCAGTGGTTGAAGGCAAAAACGAGATGGATGCCGTCATTGCTTATCTGCAAAGCCTTGGCCATGCAAGGAGCGGACGCTGAAATGGATATCAATATGGTCCGGGGAGCAATTCTAATAGCCCTGATCTTTTCTTTCATCGGTTTGTGGGCCTGGGCGTGGAGTCGCAAACGTAAACCGGCTTTCCATGAAGCCAGTATGCTGCCTTTGGAAGAAGACTATGGCGTAATTCCGAATGATCCGGGTCCGAACAATGAGGATTCGACTGACGGGAAGGGAGTGAATCATGTTAACTAGTTTCTGGAACTGGTATGTCATTATTATTGTCATTGGCACCATCCTTGCCTGCTTTTGGTTGTTACAGTGGACCAAGGGTATTTCCAACCGCGATGAAGACGGAGATGATGGCACAGGCACCACCGGTCATGTCTGGGACGAGGACCTGGTAGAACTCAATAACCCCTTGCCGAGATGGTGGTTGCAACTGTTCTATATCACCATTGCATTTGCCTTCATTTACCTGGCGTTATTCGGTGGGCTCGGTAATATCCCCGGTGTGCTTGGCTGGAGTCAGGAAGGTCAGTATGAATCGGAAATCGAAGCGGCCACCCAGGCTCAGGAGACCATTTTTGCACGTTACAAGGCGATGGATA
>CBDTVF010000053.1:0-11221 GCA_965363775.1 uncultured Gammaproteobacteria bacterium | reverse complement strand
CACCCGGTTGATGCCGAGGATCGTGGAATCAGCACGGATGATTGGGTCGGTATCCAAAGCCGGGTAGGAAACACGGTGCTGCGCGCCGTGGTGACAGAAAGGGTTCAGCCTGGCGTGGTCTATACAACTTTTCATTTCCCCCAGACCGGTGCCAATATCGTCACCACCGAAAACTCCGATTGGGCGACCAACTGTCCGGAATACAAGGTCACTGCAGTGCAGGCCAGCAAAGTCACCCGGGTTTCTGAATGGCAGAAAGAGCAGGAGGTCTTTAACCGGCAGCAACAGGCCTTCCTGGACAAAGCCAGGAAATCGCGTGTTTAGAACCAGACTTATCCGGTTGTCACTGGATACTACCTGGTGAAGGTGACCCGGCAGGTTTCGGTCATTAACTGGAGTAAGGCTGGTACCAGCACCTGTGATGATGAGGTAGCGGCTGAAGTACCGGTTGCATTGACTTATAACAGGCAATCGCACGTTGTGATGATGACCACACCTTCTGCACTTGAAGATTTCGCCATCGGATTCAGCCTGACCGAGGGTATTATCAGGGGACTCCCGGATGTAATGGAAGTCAACATTCTGGATCGTGAGAACGGACTGGAACTCGCAATAACGATCAATGAAGAATGTTATGCCCGGCTTGCAGGACAACGCCGTAACCTGGTTGGGCGCACCGGTTGTGGCCTTTGTGGTGCAGAATCGCTCGATACCGCCATGCGCAATCCAGCTGCAGTAGCCAGCCTGGTATCGGTGAAGGCCACGGCTTTGCAATCTGCGATCAACTCCCTGAACACTCACCAGCCGTTGCAGGTGGTCACGGGTGCGGTTCATGGTGCCGCATGGTGTAATACCGAAGGTGAAATACTGGTCCTGCGCGAGGACGTAGGACGTCATAATGCATTGGATAAGTTGATCGGACACCTGGCCAGTGGTGGTTTTGATCCGGCTACTGGCTTTGTATTGATTTCCAGTCGGGCAAGTTATGAGATGGTCTACAAGACTGCTGCTGTCGGTATTGAAATTCTGGTCGCAGTTTCAGCACCCACCACGCTTGCTATTGATTTTGCCAACCGCAGTGGCATTACGTTGGTTGGTTTTGCACGACCGGGAAGGCACAATGTATACACTTTCGAGAACCGTGTCCTCGTTGATTGATGGTATTAATGTGGAGTGAGACCCTTGGTGAATACTGAAATACAACACCTGGTATCAATGGCAAATGATATTGCCGCCAATCTCAGCTTCGAGAACGACGCAGATGTGCGCATTGCAGATCATATCAATCGTTTCTGGGCGCCGCGAATGCGAAAATTATTACTCGCCTATGCTGCCAGTGATGGCCAGGGTTTTTCGGAAGAACTGCTCACTGCTCTGAAAGGTATAAGGGACCTGTGAAGTTGGAAAAACCAGCGGGTGTCATTCTTGCGGGCGGGAAATCCAGCCGTATGGGGGTTGCTCGAAAAGCGCTGCTCGAATTTAATAATCAGTCTTTGCTGTCACATGTTATCGGTCGATTAAGAGCACATTTGGAACCATTGATACTCAGTTGCGAAAACCAGACCAGTGACTTTGATGATTTTGGTCTGCCCGTTGTTCCCGACCTGTTACCGGGTTACCGCGGACCGCTGACGGGCTTATGCTCCGCATTGCAGTATCTGGATGATGAGGGGCTCAACAATGGTCTGGTTCTATGTCCATGTGATGCTCCCTTCATTCCCCAGGACCTTGTGCCGGTGATGCTTGATGCAAGTCAGTGTGAGGAAAAACCCGTGGTGGTAATTTCCTATCAAGGTGAGCTGCAACCAACATTCTCGATGTGGCAAAGTCACCACTTGCCAGTCATTCGCGAGGCCCTGTTCAACAAGCGTATCGGTGGTCTGAAAAGAGTGCTGACTTCACTGCCGCATACTGTTGTGGAGTGGGCTGCCGCCGAGCCGTCGCCATTTTTCAATGTTAATACACCGGCAGATCTGAAAACTGCCGAATTTTGGCTTGACCGTATACAGACATGAACGGATGATAATGAACGACTTCGTTCTACTTAAAGAGGTACAACACATTGCACAAAGACATTGATTTTATACCATTGAATATTGCCATCCTGACACTGTCGGATTCTCGAACGTTTGAGACGGATACATCTGGCCAGATGTTGGTGGATTCCCTGAAAGCTGCCGGGCATCATCTCGCCGCAAGGGAGTTATGCAAGGATGATATCTATATCAGCCGTGCCATTGTTTCCAAATGGATAGCGGATGAGTGTGTCGATGTCATTATTTCAACCGGTGGTACGGGCTTGACCAAGCGTGATTCCACCCCTGAAGCGCTGAAACCGTTATTTGACCAGAATATCGAAGGCTTTGGTGAGTTGTTTCGCCAGCTTTCCTATGAGGAAATCGGCACCTCCACCGTGCAATCGAGGGCAGTCGCCGGCCTGGTCAACCAAACCCTGGTCTTTTGTTTGCCGGGTTCGACCGGAGCCTGTCGTACCGGTTGGGATCGAATTTTGAAAGAACAGTTGGACGCCAGCCACAAACCCTGCAATTTTGTCGGGCAAACACGTGCAGCTGAGCGCCTGCCATGAGCATGATCAGCGTAGCCGAAGCGCATGAGCATTTATCCAGGAACATTCGTGTTTTGGCAGGTTCTGAGAGTGTTGGCCTGAGAAAGTGCCTGGGTCGTATACTTGCCGCCGACATTATCTCCTCTATTGATGTCCCGCCGGCAGATAACAGTGCGATGGATGGCTATGCCCTGTTCAGTGAAGACTGGAAAGGGCCGGATCACGCAATTGAAATTTCCCAGCGGATCACGGCTGGAAAACCGCCAGAGCCACTCGAAAAAGGTACGGCGGCACGCATATTTACAGGAGCGGAAACCCCTGCCGGTGCAGATATCGTTGTCATGCAGGAGAAAAGCAGAACCGATGGCCAGACTGTATGGTTAGAAGCCATACGTGAACCTGGTGGAAATATTCGGCCAAGAGGTCAGGATATCGAGCAGGGAGCAACTGTGCTGAAAGCCGGGCATCGACTGCGTGCGCAGGATCTGGGTTTGATCGCTTCACTCGGAATCGCAAGTGTTGAAGTCAGGCAGCGTCTGAAGGTCGCAATTGTTTCAACCGGTGAGGAGTTGGTGGAACCGGGTGATCCACTCAAGCCGGGTCAGATTTATAATTCAAACCGTTATTTGCTGCAGGCCTTGCTCGATGCATGGGGTTTTGAAGCTGTGGATTTCGGTATCACTGCCGATAATCCGGAAATCATCAGCGATGTATTGTCTGAAGCCAGCCGTAAGACGGATGCCATTATTACCACGGGTGGTGTTTCTGTTGGAGAAGAAGATCATGTCAAGGCGGTGGTGGAATCACTCGGTTGCATAGATCTTTGGAAAGTGGCCATCAAGCCAGGCAAGCCTTTTGCCTTTGGTGAGGTGCTCGGGACACCATTTCTGGGCTTGCCCGGAAATCCGGTTTCGGCACTGGTGACAGCACTGATCATTGCGCGGCCATTTCTGTTCGCCTGCCAGGGTGCCAGCCATTACGACATTGTTCCGCTAAGACAGGTGGCGTTATTTGATAAAAATGGCAGCTTCCGGCAAGAGTACCTGCGTGTTCGTACGGGTGCCGATGGTGTGGAGATGTTTGAAAAACAAAGCAGTGGTGTGCTGTTTTCGACCAGTTGGGGCGACTCCCTCGTAGTGCAAAAACCCTTTGAAGATATTAAAAAGGGTGACACCGTTGATGTGATCCCGTACGTGCTGTTCAACTAGTGCAGTGTAAACACTATATTCCCACATGGAGTAGCAACGTGAATTCGATCTTTGATGATCTGCCTGATGGTTTGATAGTTCTTGATGGCGGTATGGGTCAGGAGTTAATCAACCGTAAAGCCTCAGCGCAGGGTGTATTGTGGTCAGCCAGGGCGCTTTTCGATCACCCTGAGGTGGTGCAGGCGGTGCATGAGGACTATATCCGTGCCGGTGCAGATGTCATCACGACCAATTCCTATGCATGTATCCGCAATAATTTCGAGCCTGAAGGTCTGCTGGATCGTCTCGGTGAAATGAACCGGCTTTCCGCGGAACTGGCACAACGGGCCAGGGACAGCGCCGGCAAATCTGTAAAAATAGCCGGCTCATTGGGGCCTCAGCGTGGCAGTTACCGTCCTGACCTGGTGGGCTCTTACCAGGAAACCGAGGCATTGTATCGAGAACAGGCTGAATTCCTGGCGCCCCATGTCGATCTCTTTATCTGTGAAACCCTGTCCTGCATCGTAGAAGCACGCGCCGCCGTGGTTGCAGCCTCGAAGACCGGCAAGCCCGTTTGGCTGTCCTGGTCAATAGAGGATACGGGGGCTTTGAAGCTGCGAAGTGGAGAATCACTCAACGAAGCCTGGCAGGATATTGCGGATTACGGCGTCAGCGCAGTGCTATTAAACTGTTCGCCGCCGGAGGCAATCAGTAAGGTATTGCCGGAACTTATTTCCATTTGTGATCTTCCGACAGGCGCTTACGCAAACGCTTTTACACCGATACCACAGAAGTGGGATTATCATGGCGATGAATCCATTCCACCATCCAGGACGGATGTCACACCGGAAGCATATGCCGATCATGCGGCCAATTGGGTATCTGCAGGCGCACGAATTGTTGGGGGGTGTTGTGAGGTGGGTCCTGCACATATAGCGCAATTGAACCGATTGAGAACCGATTGATCCTCATTATGAGGCTTAAATCATCAAGCCCCCGCTTTCCGCTTACGGGCTTGGAGTGCTCCTGGCTTCGTCCAGACCTTCTTTCAGAACATTCGCCCAGACCTGCAGGATGCGGTTGGCCGCCGCCCTGTTGGTGACACGGGTTTGCCATCGAAAATAGCCGGTTTGCCTGTCCTCCTTGCGATCAAGGGCCTTGGCAAGAAGGTCATCGCTAACCGAATCATACAGTTCCAGGTACAAGGTCATTTCCCCGGCAGATTCTGAATAGGTGCGCACGTCGGTCGCGGATGGAATGTCGGTCGCGACAATATCCAGATTGATGATGGCGGGTTTGACAAGTAACACGTCTTCGCCACGTTCGGCAGCCAGTTGATAGCCACCCTGCTCAAGGGTTTCTGAAAACACCTTCGTGAATAGAGAAGACAGTTCTGTTTTCATTTTAGCCATATCATCGGCAGTGACCGTGTTTGGGTTATACCTTTTCCGGGTTTGTTGCCAGTTTTTCTTGAAAGCAACATAGGGTTCAAGCAGGTATATCTTGCTGTACTGGCCCAGCCTCACATCCGCTTGTGCATAAACCAGGGTCAGGTCTGAATCCTTGACAAGTTGCAGGCCGTCAATGGTGACAATGGGTCTTGCATTATCCGCCCAGCATGGGTTGCACAGGGTCACCAGGGAAGTGAAAGCCAGGAAGGTAGCAAGTGCCTTGTATTTCATTAAATAGTTACCCCAAAAAAACCACAAATCAATTTACACAGGAGGAATCGTCTTAATATAGCTCAAAACTTAAGGTCGTATGGTTAAATTACGCCGCTATTTATGGCGAGATTGACGTACAATCCATTTTCGGACTTGTCTCCTACACGTAGCTTTGAGTAGATCATCAAATGTATAAAATCCAAACTTTTAATAGCCTGGCAGCAAAAGGCCTGGACAGGTTTCCTTCAACCAGATACCAGGTCGGCCCGGATTTGTCACCTGCCAAGGCCCTGATGTTGCGTAGCCAAAAGCTGCATGACGAATGCATAGACGAAAGTGTCATTGCCGTGGCCCGTGCAGGTGCAGGCGTCAACAATATTCCTGTGCAGGAGTATGCAGAACGCGGCATCGTGGTCTTCAACACACCAGGGGCTAACGCAAACGCCGTCAAAGAACTGGTGGCAGCAGCGATGTTGTTGGGCTCCAGAGATATTTTCGGTGGTATGAGTTACGTACAGACCCTTGGGGATATTGAAGACAGTGCACAAATGCATAAACTGCTGGAGGCGAACAAGAAACGCTTTGCAGGTTCAGAGATCACTGGCATGACACTGGGTGTCGTGGGTCTTGGCGCGATCGGGGCCGTGGTTGCGAATATGGCATTGGAACTGGGCATGAATGTCGCTGGTTATGATCCGGCGATCTCGATCGAATCCGCCTGGAGGCTTTCCAGTCGCATACAAAAGGTCGATAGCCTGCAAGCACTTGTAAGCATTTCAGACTTTATAACTCTGCACGTACCGGCAATTCCGCCGACAATAGGCCTGATCAACAAGGAGATACTGGCACGCTGTAAACCGGGAACCCGCCTGCTTAATTTCGCCCGTGATGAAATTATCGATTTGCCTGCTGTTGTAAATGCACTCGACAGTGGCAAGCTGGGCGCGTATATCAGCGATTTTCCACATCCCGAATTGCTGGGGCGCAAGGATGCATTGCTATTACCGCACATTGGTGCCAGTACTCGTGAGGCCGAAGAGAATTGCGCCATAATGGCGGCAGAACAGTTGATGGATTTTCTTGAAAACGGGAATGTACGTAATTCTGTGAATTACCCTGACACTCAAATGGCCAGAAATGGCGGATTTCGCATCACTTTTTGCAATGAGAATGTACCCAAAGTTCTCGGTCATGTACTAACCGTGTTGGCTGATCACGATCTTAATGTTATTGATATGGTCAACCTCAGTCGTGGTGATTTCGCTTACAGCATCATTGATGTTGAGAATCAACCAGCGCCCGGTATTATGAGTGCGATCAATGGCACTGAACATGTGATCAGGGCCAGGTTGCTGCCACCTGTAGAATGAAGGACATTGGTCTTCAGTTCATCTTCGGACAACAGAACAGGATTCGCAAAAGTAATACGAAAAAGGTTAATCTCTCTGTGACAGATGCGGACTGATAACAAGAACCGGAATAAACCGGGGCCTGGCACACCAGGAAACTCACAGTAGAAGAACTAATATGAGATTGTTTTTAAGACTTAATTTATTCTACGGAATTTTTACCCTACTTGTCTGGGGTGGCTATCAACTGGTTCCCGATCTGCATCGTTATCTGCCGCTCGGCGTAGTGGAAACCCTGTTTAATCAGGATGAATCCAGTGACATTGGGGGTATCGTTATACATGCTTCCAACGTAACCGATGAGGTTGGCGGCCTGCTATGGCTTGCCATCGCCATTATTGGTGCTGTTGCCCTGATGGTTCCGGTTTCCTGGACATATATGGCTATACGCAGTAAGGCCAAGATGGACCAGTCACTTCTGGAAACCATTTTGATACTACCCATTGCAGTGACAGGTATCGTCCTGATAGTACACAACTCTCTGGCCATGGCTTTCAGTCTCGCAGGCGTCGTGGCAGGCGTGCGCTATCGCTATTCACTCAAGAGTACGGCTGATTCCCTGTTCATATTCATGGCAGTTGGTGTGGGGCTTTCGTGCGGTGTAGGTATGCTGTTGGTCGCTGCCGTGATGTCGGCAATCTTTAATTACACATTCCTGATCCTGTGGGAATTGAACTATGGCGGCGATGAGGATTCAAAGACATATATGCGTCAGAGTCCACGGGAAATTGAGCGAAAAAAAGCCCAACAGAAAGATACTGGCGTATTTGACTGAAACATAAACCAGGTTTTTGGAATTTGAAATGAAATTATCAACAATTGTTTTACTGCTTTTACTGATCACGCCCGGCCTGAGCGAGGCCAAGGCTAAAAAGGTCGATGACTACCATTGGACTGGTGTTGAGCGGGTCATTGCTATCGGTGATTTGCATGGCGACTATGGCCGTTACATTGATGTGATGGAATCAGCTGGTCTCATCAATAAGAGTGGCAAATGGATCGGTGGGAAAACGCACCTCGTCCAGACAGGTGATATTACCGACCGTGGAGCAGATAGCCGAAAAATCATCGATCACCTGGTGAAACTTGCCAAACAGGCCAAAAAGAAAGGCGGTTATGTGCACTTGCTGATCGGCAACCACGAGACGATGAATGTTGTTGGTGATCTTCGTTATGTTTCTGATGGTGAATTCCAGGCGTTTGCGACCAAGAAATCCCCTCGTTTGCAGAATATGCAATGGGACAGTCAGGTCGAATGGATGAGCGCCAATATGCCTGATTTTGAAAACCTGGATCTGGCAGCCTATCGCCTGGAATGGGAGAAAACAGTGCCCCTTGGCTGGGTTGAACATCGCGGGGCGTGGGCGCTCAGTGGTCAGTATGGAAAATGGGTCAAGGGCAACCAGGTGGCTATTCAGATCAATGACACGATCTTCCTGCACGGTGGTATCAGTGAGAAATATTGTAAATTCAGCCTCCAGTCACTGACTGAACAGGTGATTGCGGTGATGGAGAACTATGATCCGTCGATTACCACCATCATGGATGATCCAATGGGACCGGTTTGGTACCGGGGTCTGGCGCGTGAAGATGAAGCGAACGACATATTCAGTCAGACACTCGACAATATCCTCAAACGTTATGGTGCCAAACGTATAGTAATAGGGCATACGGTTACAGGCGGTGTGGTCTGGCCGCGCTTTGATCAGCGGGTCGTGGCCAATGATACCGGTATTGCAACCCATTACGGTTCACATAAGGGTTTGTTGGAGTTGACCTCAGAAGGCGCAACGGCTATTTACGGTGACAAGAGAATTCCGCTTCCAACCCAAAACGACGAGCGTGTAGATTATTTGCGGGCTGTCATTGAAGTTGACTCAAATAATGATCGACTCAAACAACGTCTGGCCCGTATGTTGGCACCACCAGTCGAGGTGCCCGTCGATGCGACGGACGGCAATAATGCCGGTACAAGCTTCGATAATGGGGAAGCGGCGGTAAAACCTATTCCGATCCCCGGCACTTGTCAGTGATGTCTCTTTTAAATCGCTTTGGATTGTTGAGTATTTTGTAAAAATCCTCAATATATTTGATAGCATCTTTGCGAGTTCTGTCGTTCAAGTAACTGCTGTTCTCAAATAGTGCCAGGATATCCGTTTTTTTCTCATTAAAAAGCTCGGCTGTTTGGGGCAGTTCGTCATTGAAGGCGCAAAAGCCACGGTATAGTCTCTGGCGGATATTGCGCATCTTCAAGCCGTTGGGTGGTGAGGCATAGTGCGCATTAACCAGCCCGGACGAATCAAAGTCATAGGGAATACCATACCTGGGAACCGCTTCGTTGCTTTCCCCGATCAAGCGGGAATTATGGCAGCAACTATCTTTTTTCGGGCCACTGGTTGCGGCCCAGTCAAGGTTACCAATCATAAATTGGAATATTGAGAGTTTACTGGTAATGGCAGGATCCAATTTTTTATAAGGTGTCGTGGCAATAGATAGTTCTTTGAAATCATTTCGCTTGGCCACATCATCTATATCTTCGATCAGGAAACTGAAACGTGTTATTGAGTTATCGTCATCCGCGCTGTCTTTGTACTCGATGATCATCGGTCTGACCCTGAAGCTGAGTTCGGTCAGCAGGTTGTACATCCGGTAAACCAGGAATTCCTTGACATAGTATTGTTCATACTTGGTATTGGTCTGGCAGTATGTCACCAGTTTCAGGGATTTGTTGCCTCTGAATTCTGTGCCCTTGGTTTTGTCCTTGTTGAAATGAATCTTCAGCGGTGGAAATTTACAGACACGCAAGCGACGGGTAATTCCCCGCGGTGCAACTTCCGCATCCAGTACCTGTTGTTGCCCGTTTGCGTTTGTATAGCTTAGCTTTACAGGGTATCGGACATCGTCTTTGACATTTCTCTTAACTGTTTTCCACGGGCCGGTAAGGACAACTTTCATAACACCGGGATCGTCGAAAAGCTTGGGCGGCTTGCTGTCCTTGGCTGCAAACGACAATGGGCTGATCAGGAAGAAAATGATCAGTAATATGGTTGTTGTAAAGCGTGTTTGTGTATTCATCAGATGACCGTTCCATTGTTCAAACTACAGTTTCTGCCTCTCCCATAGGATACCTGAATTCAATCGATTCACGTAACTCAGTGCAATATGCGTGTTCGTATGGTGGCAGAGACTTTGGCAAGGCCCGCCATCAGGGAGTTTACATTTTTAGATTCTACATCCATCACCACATAGCCGATATCACCATGTGTTTGCAGGTATTGTGCGGCGATATTGACTTCATTGTCGAAAAATATCTGGTTAATGTGCTGCAAAACACCAGGTTCATTATGGTGTATGTGCATGATACGGCTTGTATCACCATGGTCAGGTAGTGACACCTCGGGGAAATTGACCGCAGACCGGGTCGTTCCATTGTCACTGTAACGAACCAGTTTGCTTGCCACTTCAATGGCGATGTTCTCCTGTGCTTCCAGCGTGCTGCCACCGATATGTGGTGTTAGCAGAACATTATCCAGTCCGACCAGCGGTGATTCAAAGCGGTCGTCGTTTGATTTCGGTTCAAGCGGGAAAACATCAATAGCGGCGCCGGCAATACATTCAGATTTCAAGGCGACGCTCAGAGCATCAATATCAACGACCGTGCCTCTTGAGGCATTGATCAGGTAGCTGCCTTTGCGCATATTGTTGATGGCTTCTGCACTCATCAGGTTTCGCGTTTCCAAAGTGTCGGGAACATGTAGTGAAACCACGTCAGATTCCTTCAGTAAAGCCTCAAGACTGGACCTCGCTTCGGCATTACCCAGGGGTAGTTTGCTTTCAACATCCTGAAATATCACGCGCATACCCATGCTTTCTGCAATGATACCCAGCTGTGAGCCAATATGGCCGTAACCGACGATGCCCAGTGTTTTACCGCGAATTTCTGTTGACCCACTGGCTGATTTCAGCCATTCGCCACGATGGGCAGCGGCATTTTTCTGTGGGATGCCACGCATCAACATGATGATTTCAGCCAATGACAGTTCAGCTACACTACGGGTATTGGCGAACGGCGCATTGAATACGGGAGTACCTGCCTTTTGCGCATATTGCAGATCGACCTGGTTGGTACCGATACAAAAGCAACCGACAGCAGTCAGACGGTTGGCGGCATCAATGGCGGCAGCATCCAATTTTGTACGCGAGCGAATGCCAACAAAATGCACACCTTCCAGTGCTTTTCTCAAGTCGTCAGGGGTCAATGCACCGGTTTTTTCCACAATATTGGTGTAACCGGCGTTTTCTATCACTTCACGGGCGCGGGGGTGAATACCTTCAAGTAAAAGAAACTTGATTTTTCCTTTGTGAAGCGAGTAATTTCGTTCAGAATCATGCATG
>CBDTVF010000052.1:0-11272 GCA_965363775.1 uncultured Gammaproteobacteria bacterium | reverse complement strand
GCCAATGACTTTGCCATTTTTATCGAAACGTAAAACACCGATATAGTCCATGTAACCACTGCGGTGCATCGGCGAACGCATATTGGCCTTGGTAACAATCAACGGCGCATTCGGGTTAAAACGTGACTCGTTGCTGACGCTGGTAATAGGACGACTCAGTGTGGTTCCTTCATCTTCACGCAACAGACCCAGCCCCGTGCCATCAACCACTTTCAATGTAGCAACATTGTCCTTCTGCACGATGTCATAGCTTCGTGCGCCGATAAACATAAAATGGTCATCCCCAACCCACTTGAGGAATTTGATACATTCTTTTCGAACCGCCTTGGGCAGGTCCGGTGCGTTCTCGCCAAATTCATCAATGGCAAGCCCAAGACTCTCTGTCATCAAAGGCCAGTCCTCAACAGTCGCACAAACCGTGGCCATGCGTGACCTGAGAAGGGAATCTACGGATGCCAATACTGACGGATCGGTCTGTTTCTCGAAATGAATATGAATAAAAGACTCTTTACCAGAGTGCTCGGTCGCCCTGCTGCGAAAGGCCTTCAGTTTGCCGCTTGCATCCCGCTCAACGTTCAATATCGGGTGAATAATATGGTGCACACCCAGGTTCAGTTCCTGTAAAACCATGTTGGCCGTATCGACCAGGAATGGCATATCATCGTTTACCAGTTCTACGACAGTATGATCACAGCCCCAACCATCCCTGTTTTCATCAGGGTTAAAAACACGTATGGATAAATCACCTGGCTTGCGTTGCTGTAAAAACTCAAGTTGACTGACGAACATGGCAGCATAAACTGACGGTGCTTCCCCGGTCAGCTCATTCATTGGCACACGCTTGAAAAATACATCGCTAAAAAAAGTCGCCTGCCCGGCAGCCTTGGTCGGCAGTCTACTGGTTAATTCGTCTCTGATTTGTTCAAGTACTGCTTGCTTGTTATTTTCGTTATTGGTTTGCATTGTTTGTGTCCACTGAGTGTAGGGAAATTATAGTGGCTTTACCTGCCGGATTCTTTTTTTTGTAAAATCCGCCTGGTCTCTATTGGGCATTTTCCTTTATCACATGGGTTGACCCACCCCGCTTCACTCGTTAACCTCTATATATCTTTAAATCGGGATAGAAAGATATATGCGTTCCAAGATGGATTTGCAGCACGCTTCACAACACTTCCGATTACTTTCAGACAGCACCCGTCTACGCCTGTTGATGCTGGTCGACCGTGAAGAACTCAGCGTGGCGGAGTTGGCAGCCATTACCCAGTTGGCGCAACCGAGGGTCTCCACTCACCTGGCAAAACTGAAGGAAGCCGGGTTGGTCAGTGACCGCCGCGAAGGTGTTTCCGTGTATTACCGCATGACCGGTAATATCACTGACACCAGCCTGGCTGCACTTTGGGAGTTGTTACGGGAAAATACCTCTGATCCATTGATACAACAGGATCTGGAACGTATCCCACAGGTACTGAACGCCAGAGGCGGTCATTCAAGCTGGGCCGACAGTGTGGCAGGTGATATGGAACGCCACTATTCACCCGGTCGTACATGGGAAGTAACCGCACGTGCAATTGTTCAGTTACTTGAACTGGGAGACGTGCTGGACGTAGCCTCCGGCGATGGTGTTCTGGCTGAACTGCTGGCACCGCATGCCCGCAGTATCAAATGCCTCGATATTAGTCCAAGGGTGGTGAAAGCCGGCAAAAAGCGGCTGCATAATTACTCCAATGTCCATTTTGAACCAGGTGATATGCATGAATTACCGGCTGAGGATACTTCCATCGACACGGCCCTGCTGATGCATGCACTGACATATACCAGTACACCAGCGGCAGTTTTCAAGGAGATTGAGCGGGTTTTACGACCCGGTGGACGACTCCTGGCAGCCACATTGCAAAAACACGCACATAAGAATGCAGTGATGGCCTATAACCACCTGAACCTCGGGTTCACGGAATCTCAGCTACGCGAACTTTGCATCAGTGCAGGCCTTGAGCCGCAAAACATCCGAATTTCAGCTGTCGAAAAACGCACACCCAACTTCGAAGTGCTGACCCTGCTTGCCGTTAAACCTTCGAAAGCGCCAACCCCCTAACAACACGGTCGATAAGAATCATTATGTACTCCCAGCCTTACAAAAAACCGAAACAAGCCGAATTACTTCACCGTCTGCTGTCTGAGAAAATCCTGATACTCGATGGTGCAATGGGAACAATGATCCAGTCATTTGAACTGGATGAAGATGATTTCCGTGGTCAGCGATTCAAAGACCATCCGCTGCCATTGCGTGGCAATAATGACCTGCTGACACTGACCCAACCGGAAAAAATTGCCAGCATCCACCGGGCATTCCTGCAGGCGGGTGCGGATCTGATCGAAACCAACACCTTTAACAGCACCCGTATTTCCCAGGCCGATTACGGTGTGGAACGACTGGTCCGGGAACTGAATTTTGAGGCTGCCTGCCTGGCGCGGAAAGAGGTCGATCGCATTACATCTGAGGAACCTGACAAACCCCGTTTTGTGGTTGGCTCGATTGGCCCGACCAACCGCACCGCTTCATTATCCCCTGATGTGAACCGTCCGGACTATCGAAACACCAGCTTTGAGGAGTTACGTCAGAGCTACGCGGAAGCTGCAACTGGCCTGGTTGAGGGTGGTTCTGACATCCTGATGGTAGAAACCGTTTTTGACACACTCAATTGCAAGGCCGCGCTGGTGGCGATTGACGATGTCTTCACAGAACTTGGATACCGTGTACCCGTCATGATTTCGGGCACGATCACCGACGCCAGTGGCCGCACATTGTCAGGACAAACTGTCGCTGCTTTCTGGAATTCCGTTCGCCATGCCAAACCCATTTCCATTGGTCTGAATTGTGCCTTGGGAGCCACCGAATTGCGCCCATGGCTGCTGGAGTTATCCCGGGTTGCTGAATGTCCTGTCAGCGTTCACCCGAATGCCGGTCTGCCCAACGAACTGGGTGAGTATGACGACACACCTGAAAACATGGCCAGCGTACTGGCAGAGTTCGCTTCCGATGGATTGATCAACCTGGCCGGTGGCTGTTGTGGCACAAGACCAGCCCACATCAGGGCTATTAGTGATGCACTCCGTAACAAAACACCCCGGACACCGGCGGAAGCTATCCCCTATTGTCGCCTCGCGGGTCTGGAACCACTGACGCTGACGCCGGAACTGAATTTTGTCAATGTTGGTGAGCGGACCAACGTAACCGGTTCGGCCGTCTTCCGACGTCTTATCCAGGCAGATAATTTTGAAGCTGCGGTCGATGTTGCCAGGCAGCAGATCAAGAACGGTGCACAAATTATTGATATCAACATGGATGAAGGATTGTTGGATGGCGTAGCCACCATGACCCGATTCCTGCACCAGATAGCCTCGGAGCCAGATATCGCACGGGTGCCTGTCATGCTGGATTCTTCCCGCTGGGACGTGCTGGAAGCCGGGCTGGCCTGTCTGCAGGGAAAAGGAGTGGTCAATTCGATCAGCCTGAAAGAAGGTGAAGCGGTATTCCTGGCCCAGGCGCGCTCAATACTACGATTTGGCGCAGCCGTCATCGTCATGGCCTTCGATGAAAATGGCCAGGCCGCCAGCCTGGAACAACGCGTCAGCTTCTGTGAAAGGGCCTGGAAACTGCTGACTCAGGAGGTAGGGTTCCCACCTGAGGATATCATTTTCGACCCCAATATCTTTGCCGTCGCCACTGGCATCGAAGAGCACAACAGTTATGGGATTGATTTCATCGAAGCCACCCGTCGTATCAAGCAATCCTGTCCCGGTGTGCTGATTTCAGGTGGCGTCAGCAATATTTCATTTTCATTCAGAGGCCAGGACCGGGTTCGGGAAGCCATCCATAGTGTTTTTCTGTACCACGCAGTGCGCGCCGGTATGGACATGGGTATCGTCAACGCCGGCCAGTTGGAGATTTATGACGAGATCGCACCTGAACTTCGTGAGGCCGTTGAAGATGTTGTTCTGAATCGCCGAGCGGATGCAACTGACCGCCTGCTCCTACTGGCACAGGCGTTTCAGGGTATCAGCAAGACCGAAGCCATTGACGAGGCCTGGCGGCAAAGGCCGGTAGAGGAACGTCTCAAGCACGCATTGGTTAAAGGCATCAACACATACATCCAGGAAGATACCGAAGAGGCCCGGCTAAATGCCACGCAGGCCCTGGATGTGATCGAAGGTCCGTTAATGGATGGTATGAATGTGGTCGGTGACCTGTTCGGCGATGGCCGGATGTTTCTGCCCCAGGTGGTTAAAAGCGCGCGGGTCATGAAACAGGCCGTGGCAGTGTTGATTCCCTATATCGAAGAGGAAAAACGTCGAAGCGGTGTCGGTAACAAACGTCTGACACGTATCCTGATGGCCACCGTTAAAGGTGATGTACACGACATCGGTAAGAATATCGTCGGTGTCGTACTCAGTTGTAACCATTACGAGGTGATTGATCTTGGTGTCATGGTATCGGCTGAAGCCATTCTCGAAACCGCAGTTAAGGAAGATGTGGACATCATTGGCCTGTCCGGTTTGATCACACCGTCTTTGGAAGAAATGCGTCATGTTGCCTCTGAGATGCAACGGCGCGGTCTGCAACAGCCACTGATGATTGGAGGAGCAACCACTTCACCCCTACACACGGCATTGCGTATCGACCCTGAATATGCCAACGGGGTCTTCTGGGTTAAAGATGCGTCCCGGGCAGTTGGGGTAGCCAGAAAACTCTGTAATAAAGAGGAGCGCAAAAAACTGACTGTGGCAACGGCTGAGGACTACGCCAACATGCGTGAACGCAGGGCCAAAGGCAGTTCTCGGAAACCACCGGTCAGACTGGAGGATGCCCGTGATAATGCATTCTCACCTTTGTGGTCGAGCGAAAACATCTCTTCACCAGCCCAACCCGGCTTACATGTCCTTGATGATATAGATCTTGCGGAACTGGTGCCTCTTATTGACTGGACACCATTTTTCCAAACCTGGGAGATGCAGGGCCGTTACCCGGATATCCTTGAAGATTCGGAAAAAGGCGAAGCGGCGCGCAGCCTGTTTTCAGATGCCCAGGTCATGTTGAAACAGATTGTGGAAGAGCACTGGATCAGCGCACGTGCCACGGTCGGTATTTTCCCGGCTGCAGCCGAGGGTGATGATGTCCTGTTGTACAGCGATGAGTCTCACCAGACCATTGAGCAACGGCTCAATTTTCTGCGTCAGCAAAAACCCAAGGCAAGCGGTCGTCACAACCGCTGTTTATCTGATTTCATTGCTCCCGTTTCTGCAGAGCTAAAGGATCATATCGGTCTGTTTGCCGTAACAGCAGGTCTGGGGATTGAAGTAAAACTTGCAGAGTATAAAAAAACCCACGACGACTATGCCGCTATCATGCTCAAGGCACTGGCGGACCGTCTGGCGGAGGCACTTGCCGAACACACACACCGCCTGGTACGCAGGACTTTGTGGGCATACGATCCACAGGAGTCACTTGAAAACCGGGCGTTGATCGCCGAGGAATACCGCGGCATACGTCCAGCCCCTGGCTATCCTGCCTGTCCTGACCACAGTGAGAAAGAAAAGATTTTCGAATTGCTCGATGCTGAAAACAATTCCAACATGGAATTGACCAGTGGATTCGCCATGTTGCCGGCAGCTTCGGTCAGCGGTTATTACTTCGCCCATCCGCAGAGCAGTTACTTCGTACTGGGGAACATTCAGGAAGACCAATTACTGGACTACGCAAAACGCAAAAACATCAGCCCGGAACAAGCTCGCCGCCTATTGGTAGCAAATATTAACCTGTAGGGTGGGTAACTTGTTACCCACGTATAACCCAACCCGTTGGCACCAAACCCGTGCGCAACAAGTTATCCACCCTACAGTTCGGTTAAGACCCAACATATCGTGGGTAACAAGTTACCCACCCTACAGTACGGTTTAGAAGTAACAAGTTACGTACCCTTGGATTTGGTGTTACCAGATCAGATCATCCGGTACCGGATTTTCTTCTTCACCTTCGCTCTCAGCGCCGCTGAGATCTGGAACATGATCCGGAGCAAACTGCTTGATCTCTTCGATCTTGTTTGTTGGCATCAAGTGATAATTGCCACTTAAATAGACCACGCCAAGTGCGCCGGAATTGATTTCCTTGATCTGCTCAACGGTGGCCAGAACGCTACGAATCCGGCCTTTGTAAAGAAAATTGCGTTTGGTATCGGCAGCGGCATCACGGATCGCGCTTTCCTTAATCATTGCCTTGATCTTCTGATTGATCTGGCGGCGTTTCTGTTCCTGTTCACGTTTGAGCGCAATGGCCCGCTCTTTTTTTTGACGATCATCCTGACCGCGAATCCGGTAGGCCTGGTCAAGCGAGATTTCAGAGTTGCCTTGTCTATGCTTTTTTACTACGGGTTTCGGCTTACGTTGTTTTTTAGGTCGGGATTCAGTTTTTTTTGGAGCCAGGCCGAGGGCCAGCAACTGATCTTTCAGACTATTACTCATATTAATTTAAAATTCAACCCGGAAACAACCCTGACCACACCATTGACCTTTTCAGTGTGCTTCATAAATGAAGCACACTGTTGGTATAAGCTGGATGCTATTCTTCAATTTCCAATAATTCTACCTCGAATATCAAGGTTGAATTGGGAGGAATAGGACCGCCGCCACCTTCGCCATAGGCCAATTCAGGACCAATGTAGAAAATGAACTTGCTGCCTATCGGCATCAGTTGTACACCTTCAGTCCAACCTGGAATCACCCTGTTCAAGCCAAAAGAAATAGGCTCATTGCGGGCATAAGAACTATCGAACTCGGTACCGTCAAGCAGTGTTCCGCGATAATGAACCTTAACGGTATCTTCAGCAGCGGGTTTGGCACCATCACCCATGGTCACAACTTTGTACTGCAAACCGGATGCCGTTGTCTGCACACCTTCTTTTACCTTGTTCTCTGCAAGAAACTTCTGACCTTCAACCAGGTTGCCCTGACCTGCAGTCGCTGCTTCTGCCTGCTGTTCGGCCTGTCTCTTCTCTACATATTCCTTACGGATAGCAGCCGCTTCATCATCCGTCAGTTTCAATTCCTCGCCCTTGTATGTTGAGCTAATGGCATCGATCAGCGAATCAAGATCCACATCAGTTCCCTGATCACGCAGTGATTTACCGATATCCATACCAATGATGTAACCCAGTTTCTGTTCGTCAGTTTTCAAGTCAGCTGCCCATGTGTTAATTGAGATAGTAATAGCGGCTAAAATCAGACCGCAACGTTTAATATTGTTCATTCTGTAATCACTCCTAGTAATCAGACTGCGAATTGTCCACATATCTGACCACGCACGCAAACAAAATGTTCAATTTGATTACAAGTTTTTAATTTAGGCCATTGGCACGCTAAAAAGGCGGGCAAAACAGGCGAAAGTGGATCCTTTTGAGGTGGGTGTACAGGTTGCCTTTCTAGCAAACAAGCAAAGCCTGTCTGCCCGCTCTCCCCACGAACTGATTCATCAATTCATCAGGATGGTTGCTTTTCACATTTATAGTGTTATACTTCACTACAACACTACTAGAGAATCATCACATTTACAGAGAAACAAATGTTGAACTTACGACCACATCGCAGATTACACATCCCCAACGGCCTTGCCATCTTTGCCGCCTTATTGCTGATCGGCAGCAGTATCGTGGGATATGAGACCAGCCAGGGCGTGTATTCATCCAGTCAGGAAACCAGGACATCAGCAAAAGCTCAAAACGCTGAGAACGATCGTATCAATGATGCCGTCGAACGCAAATCTCGCGGTCTGAAGCTTGGTTTGTTGCTGTTTCGTCGCTGATAAGTGAACCAGGGCCTGAATATGACAACCCAATGGAATGACAGCCAACCGATCTACTGGCAATTGAAAGAGCGGACCATTGCCATGATCCTGGATGGTACACTGGCGGAAGGCGGTGCCCTACCCTCGGTACGTACGGTGGCATCCGACTTTCAACTCAATCCCATTACGGTGTCCAAGTCCTACCAGGCACTTGTAGATGACCACCTGGTCGAAAAGCGCCGTGGACTGGGTATGTTTGTACTCGAGGGTGCAAGGCAGAAACTGACTGAAAGCGAACGGGAAAAATTTCTCAATGAAGAATGGCCCGCCATGGTCACACGTATCCGGCAACTGGGTCTGGATACAAATGAATTACTCCAACCAATTTTAGAAAAAGAAGGCAACTCCTGATGAACTATGTCATTGAAGCGCAAGGTCTGACCAAACGCTACAAACGAACTATTGCCGTTGACAATATAGACCTGCAGATTCCATCCGGCAGGATTGTCGGGCTGATTGGCCCGAATGGCGCCGGTAAAACCACGGCTTTGAAGGCTATCCTCGGACTTGCCACCTATGATGGAGAACTGAGCGTTCTTGGCAAAAACCCTTCCAAGGACAGGGCAGCGCTGATGGAGGACGTCTGTTTTATCGCTGATGTTGCCGTTCTACCGCGCTGGATCCGGGTCTGGCAGTTAATAGAATTGACCGAAAGCATACACCCGAAATTCTCCCGCGAGAAATGCATGCAGTACCTTGCTTTGACCAAGATCACCATGAACAACAAGGTCAAGCAGCTATCCAAGGGCATGGTAGTGCAGTTACACCTGGCCATCGTTATGGCTATTAATGTGAAACTACTGGTGCTGGATGAACCAACACTGGGACTGGATATCCTCTACCGCAAACAGTTTTATACCAATCTGCTAAATGATTATTTCGATGAAGAACGCACCATCATCATCACCACACACCAGGTTGAGGAAGTCGAACACATACTCAGCGACCTGATCTTTATCCAGGATGGCCGCATCGCACTCGACTGCAGTATGGAAAAGGTTCAGGAAAGCTATGCCGAACTGGTTGTTACACCCGACCAGGCGGCAGCTGCCCGGGAACTGCAACCACTTTATGAACGCGAGTTATTCGGTCGGCATATTTTTCTGTACAAGAACGGCAACCGTGAACAACTCAAGACCCTGGGTGAATTGCACACACCGAGTGTCGCCGACCTGTTTGTCGCTACCATGAGTGGAGGTGCGTCATGAACCGTTTAATGGCCCTGGTAAAACGTGAATTCTGGGAAAACAAAGGTGCTTTCCGCACGACACCACTGGTGATCGGGGGTATCTATATTGTCTTATGCCTGATGTTCATTGTCACCTTCAGCCATTTCGACAATGAATTTCAATCATTGAAAGAATTGGCCCGGTTTATTGCACAACAGGATACCGTTCTTCGCAGCGAGATCATGTATGCAATCACCATCTCCATCATTCCCTCGTTGTTTACCCTGGTACTTGCGATCGTAGTATTTTTCTACCTGCTGGGCTCTTTATTCGATGACCGCAAGGATCGCAGCATACTTTTCTGGAAATCGTTACCGGCATCAGACACATTGACGATGGCTTCAAAACTGCTCGCGGCCATGGTGCTTGCGCCAGTCATATTCTGGGTCGTTTACGTTTTAACCCATATCATAATCATGCTGATTTTCTCAGTGGTCGTATTGTCACTCGGTGAAAACCCGTGGACCCTGCTCCTGGGCCTCGGCAGTCCGTTCAAAGGCTGGAGCATGGTACTGATAAGTTACCTGGCTCAATCGATCTGGGCGTTACCTCTGTATGGCTGGTTGATGCTGGTATCTTCTTTTGCACCACGCATGCCGCTGTTATTTGCAATCCTGCCACCGGTTGTCATTGCAGTCTTACAAATATGGATAGAGTTCCTGCAAACCTTCACACTGAAGAACAACCTGTTTGGTGTCATCGGAGAATGGTTTGCCAATAGCCCGTTAATCATGTCTGCCGATGACCATGGGGACGAGTTCTCGGTAGCTCTCGGCATTCCTTTGACCAAAACCTTCGGCCACGAAGTGACTGTCGCCAACATGTTCGACCGCTTGTTTTCCATCCATATGCTGATCGGCCTGGCTGTCGCCGTAGTATTCCTGGGCGCAGCACTATGGTTGAGACGTCGCGCCACTGAAAGTTGAGACACTGACAAGCAACTGACCAGGCTTGTCGGGATGGCTTGAATTCCGAATAAATCGGAACAAAGCATGCCGGTTAACTGTACACACCAGCCCGTGTTACAGTTAACCGGCTTTTTTTATTTCCATTCTCATGAATGGAGAACCATTACTGACAAACTGCTTTCATGGTCACAAATACAGACATCAATCACCCCCCGCAATGGCTGGCCCTGCACTTCCCGCATCTGGCGCTGGATCAGCACAGCCGTATCCGTGATCAACGGGCAGAGCAAGCCTGTTTAAAACGCCTCGCCAGCTGGTCTTATCAATACAGCAGCCAGGTTTGTATTGCCTCACAACGCAACAGCCTGTTGTTGGAAGTTGCTGCCAGTCGGCGTTTGTTTGGTGATGCTGAAACATTGGCAATGCGTATCAAGACAGAACTTGAACAGCTTGGCTACCGTACATCCTGCGGCATTGCACCCACACCGGAAGCCGCCCATCTGGCTGCACGCCACGGACTGGTCATCCACACAGCCGGTGATCTACGCAAAAGCATCGGTGCACTCAGCATTGACAGCCTTAATCTGCAAGTCGCGTCGATACAGGCTTTGAAAAAAATGGGGTTTCGCACTGTCGCCGAGATTTTCCGCTTACCAAGCAAGGCATTGGCAAGACGGCTCGGACTGACAGTAAGTGACTACCTGGACCGTTTACTGGGTCATCGACCCGACCCTTGCAAAACCTTTCGTCCGCCGGACAATTTCTCGGCCGGTATGGATTTAGCGGATACAGAGCACACACAGGGCCTGATTTTCCCCCTGAAGCGACTGGTACAGGAGTTATGCGGGGTATTACGTGCCCGTGACCGTGGCATCCAGGTTTTGCAGATCCGTTTACAACTCGGGAAGGACACAAAAACCATCCGCCTGACCCTGCAACAGGCCACACGTTCCGAATCCCACCTGATGCTGTTACTACGTGAACGCCTAGAGCGCCTGCAACTGCCGTGTCCGGTCAATCACATCCGTTTGCAGGCATTACATTTCCTGCCTTGTGTGGCGGTGCAGACAAGTTTACTGGAAGAAACAGAAAGTTCTTCCAGACAGGGGGCCACGCAGGCAGACAGCCATGTCATTGAACGTCTCCAGGCCAGGCTGGGGACAGAATCTGTCAAGGGGATCACGGGTCTGCAGGATTATCGCCCTGAATACAGTTGGTCATTACGCGAACTGGATGAACCT
>CBDTVF010000051.1:0-11329 GCA_965363775.1 uncultured Gammaproteobacteria bacterium | reverse complement strand
AATGATCTTGAAGCAGTGAAGAGCTGTTTCGCCGAGCAGGGTGACCAGGTTGCCTGCGTGATCGTTGAACCGGTGGCCGGTAATATGAATTGCATCCCGGCAGTCGAAGGTTATCTTCAGGGTCTTCGTGATCTTTGTGACCAGTACGGCGCACTATTGATTTTTGACGAAGTGATGACCGGTTTTCGGGTTGCGCTGGGTGGGGCACAGGCGCTGTATGGCATTACCCCGGATCTATCTACCTTTGGCAAAGTCATCGGTGGCGGTATGCCGGTGGGTGCATTTGGTGGCAAACGCGAATTCATGGAGCAGGTCGCACCTTCCGGACCGGTCTACCAGGCTGGCACACTTTCAGGCAATCCGGTGGCCATGGCTGCAGGTTTGGCGACGCTGGATCTGATTTCGGTACCCGGTTTCTATGAAGAATTGGGTGAAAAAGTCCGCATGTTGACCGAAGGTATCCAGGCCGAGGCCGATTTCTTTGAAATACCCTTTACGACCACACGTGTGGGTGGCATGTTTGGCTTGTATTTCACAGCCGAGAAGCAAATTGTCAATTTCGATCAGTCGGGTGCCGTTGATGTTGATCGGTTCAAACGCTTTTTCCACGCCATGCTGAACAATGGCGTTTACCTGGCGCCGTCGGCCTATGAAACTGGTTTTGTCTCATCGGCTCATACCGAGGAGCACCTGTCAGCAACCATCAGTGCTGCGAGGGAAGCGCTACGTTCGTGTGTTGATTAAAATTAATACAGGACACTACACTGACGCTTAATGGAAACAGACTGGACACAGGATTTACTTAACTGGTTGAGTGCCAACCCCGGTTGGGCCGGGTTCTGGATTTTTGTGATGTCCTTTGTGGAGTCACTGGCCTTTGTTGGCATCCTGGTACCCGGTATCATCATCCTGTTTGGTATTGGCGCGCTGATCAGTCTTGGCTCCATGGATATGCTTCCCATCTGGTTGTTGGGTTCACTGGGTGCATTTGCAGGTGACCTTGTCAGCTATGCCATCGGACGACGATACCGCAGTCGCCTCGCGGAGATATGGCCGTTTATACGTTTCCCTAGAATGCTTGACCGGGGCCGCGACTACTTTCGGGTACATGGTCCCAAAAGCGTGGTTATAGGTCGGTTTATCGGTCCGCTGAGACCGGTCATTCCCGTCACTGCCGGTATGCTGGGGCTGGCACCCCGTCGTTTTTTGATGGTTGATATTCCGGCCTGTATTCTGTGGACGCCGGCTTACCTGGTCCCCGGTATGTTGTTTGGTGCCTCCCTCGAGCTTGCGTCTGACTACGCCGGTCGAATGTCGCTGGTGTTGGTTATCGCGGTTGTGGTGCTGTGGTTAACCTGGTGGGTTATCTGGACCGCTTATGAGTTCCTGGCCGGTCATTCGGCTCGCTGGCTTCGTCATGTTATACGTTGGATGCGTCGTCACCCGGTATTCAGACGTATTGCCGGACCTTTACTGGATTCAACCCAACCGGAAGTACTGTCTATCACCATGATGGGTTTGTTCCTGGTAGTGATTTTCTGGGGCATGGTGGTGTTGTTATTCATGTCGCCGTTCTCTGCTCACCCGCAATCCGTCGATCAGGCAGTACAGACCTACGCACTGGCCCTGCGAAACCACGTGGCCGATCCCATCATGGTTGCATTGACACAACTATCACGTCTATGGGTTCTCATTCCGACCTCGATGGCCGTGCTGTTGTGGCTGATAGGCGCCGGGCGCCAAAAAGCAGCTTTACACTGGTTAGTGGCGATGGGTGGCGGTGTGCTGCTGCAGCTCATATTGGGGTGGTCGCTGCGTTCAACACCCATGTTGAATGAGGCGGGTGCTAACGATCTGTATGACCCAAGTGCTGCTTTGACCCTGGCAACAGTCGTATTGGGCTATTTTTCGGTCATGATTGCCAAGGAACTCAGACGGCGTAAAAGGAAATGGCCTTATGTGATAACCGGTCTTTTACTGTCCCTGCTGGTTTTGGCCAGGCTTTACCTCGGTCTGGACTGGCTTAGTGGAGCCCTGGTGGGCGTGGCCCTGGGTATGGCCTGGACCTTTGTTGTTGGTATTGCGTACCGGCAGCGCGCCCAGCACCCTTTCAATGGTATGGCCGCCAGCCTGATCTTTTTCGGTATGCTGGCGATGACGTTTGCCTGGCAGGTTGAGCAGAACGTTGAAGCAGACACTGCCGCATTGAAGTTGCCAATACCACAACGTGAAATTTCGGCACAAGCCTGGTGGGATAGCGAATGGCAAACGCTGCCGCGTAAGCGTACCGATCTGAAATCTGTGGTCGCCCCGCAATTTAACTTTCAGTTTGCGGGAACCCCGGAAAATCTCGCAAAACTACTTGAACAGCATCAGTGGCAGGTGGCCGGGCCAGCCAACTGGCGCTGGAGTATCTTGTCACTGAACCCTGAGCCAACGGAGTTTACACTTCCGCCACTGAAAAAAGACTATCTTGGCCATCCTGATATTTTGTTGTTGCACAGGCTCGGCGGTGACCCACAGGCGCAGGATGCTATCCGTATCTGGGATTCCGGTGTACGACTGAAACCCGGTGGTCAGGCGGTGTATCTGGGTCAAATCGCCAACGAAGTGTTGGTCCAGAGAATGCGGCTTTTCAGCTATTGGCGTGCCCTTCCGGAATCGCGGGAACTACTGGAGCAATTGAAGGTGGAACTTGCGAATCTGCAAGTCATATGGGGTGATGACTCACTTCTGATATTCAGGGAGCCTCAGGAATCTTCGGGTTCCTGAAAACGCGGCAACACGTCAATTAACACTTGCAGGCGTTCCAGCGGGTCACTGATCTGTAGCAGTACCTGTTTTTCTTCATTTTCCAACGGTAGCAAATCCGCCAGGCGGTAGCCAACCCAGATTGCGTCCTGCAATTGTCGTGGTTGGAAATCCGGGTAACGATCACCCATCAACTCCATAAAACGCCCGGTAACCATGGATAGCACCGAGTACTGATCCGGCACATCAACAATATCAGTCTCGTTCAGGAGTTCAACTTCTGCCATTAACAGGCCATTGTCACGCATACGGGTTGATTGAATAATAAACTTTTGCCGTCCCCGTGCAGTAATGCCCAGCAGGCCATCTTCGAGGGTGGAGAAATCGCAGATTTCGGCGGCGGTGCCTACCCGCAGGTGGGTGGCAGGCCGATTCTCATTTTCTGAATTGCCGATCAGGCAAACCCCGAAACAACTCCCCCTGGCGCTACACTCGCGAACCATGTCCAGATAGCGTTGCTCAAATATCCGTAACGGCAAATGGCCATCTGGAAATAAAACGGTATGCAGTGGGAATAACGGGATATCGGTGCTAGCCCTCATATTTCACCAGTATACCGGCCCTGGCTGGTCCATATTCCGGGATACTGGTGAAATATGAGGGCTGATTACATCGTCCCTAAATGTTCTGCCAATCTGTGAGGGGCGGCTTCAAAACCTCCATTACTCATGAACACAACATGATCACCTGGCTTAAGATGGTTTTTCATCTGCGCCAACATGTCATCCACCCGGGCCACGATCTTGCTACGACCCTCCAGCACCGCCAGTGCAACCTGTGGATCCCAGTCAATGCCTTCAGGGGTCTTTAGCCAGACATGGTCGGCTGCCATCAGTGCCGGCCCGAGTTCATGGGCATGTACACCGGCGCGCATGGTGTTGCTGCGTGGCTCCAGGGCGACCAGGATACGGGCATTGCCGACTTTACGTCTCAGACCTTCCAGGGTTAGCCTGATTGCCGTGGGATGATGGGCGAAATCATCATAAACATGAATGTCCTGTACCTCGGCAATCTGCTCCATACGTCTTTTTACACCACTGAAAGACGACAGGGCCTCGATGGCAGTGTTTGCCGGCAAACCCGCTGCGACAGCAGCGGCAATAGCTGAACAGGCATTCATCGCGTTGTGGCTTCCGCAGTGTTCCCACTCCAATGTACCCACAGGCTCTTGTTGGTAGCTGAAGCGTAATTCACTGGCATCTGGTTTAAGCAGCTCAACCTGCCATTCATGTTTTCCATCCGGGGAAAATCGTTGCAGATTGCTCCAGCAGCCCCTGGTCAGCACTCTTTCCAGGTTTGCATCAGAGCCATTGCTGATGATCGTGCCATTACCGGGAATGGTACGAATCAAGTGATGAAACTGGGTTTCGATGTGGGCCAGGTCCGGAAAAATATCCGCATGGTCGTATTCGAGGTTGTTCAGGATCGCAATCTGCGGACGGTAATGGAGAAACTTGGAGCGTTTGTCAAAAAAGGCGGTATCGTATTCATCTGCTTCCACCACAAAATGACCTGAACCTTCCCGGGCTGAAACACCGAAATCCAGTGGCACACCGCCGATCAGAAAACCGGGATTAAGACCGGCGTATTCCAGTATCCAGGTCAGCATGCTGGAAGTGGTGGTTTTGCCATGGGTGCCGGCGACCGCGATGACCTTTCGGCCTCGCAGGTAGTTTTCACCTAACCAGCGTGGGCCGGAAGTAAAGTTCAGGCGTTCGTTTAGTACATATTCAACGGCTGGATTACCACGGCTCAGTGCATTACCAACAATGACCAGGTCTGGGGTATCAAACATGGGTTCAGGACCGTAACCCTCGTGCAGGACAATACCTTCCTTTTCAAGCAGGGTACTCATCGGCGGGTAAGTGAACTGGTCGGCGCCGCTAACCTCGTGTCCGGCACGACTGGCCAGCACGGCTACACCACCCATAAATGTTCCGCATGCTCCCAGGATATGAATTTTCATTACTTTTCAGATCTCAAACTAAAAATACCATTTCAATTAATGCATAACTTGCTGCAAGTGTAAGCACGGTGATTAACATACCCATCGCAAACGGAACTGATAGTGAATGGCGGTAAATATTTGCATCAACGAACAAACTCCAGATAAAAACTGCAAACCAGGTCAGCGCCAACAGGGGCTGATTTGCCGCCGGGTCCGATTGTGTCAATAGAGCCCAGGTAACCGCATTAAAAACAATACCCACCCCGGCCAGTGCACTCAGTGTTTGCGGAAAACGCTCCAAATGGCGACGCCAGTAAAGCAAACCTGTCAAAACAACGACCTGCAGACTAATCGCCAGCAGACTTTTAGCCGCAGCATAATCATCTTCCAGTTGTTGGCCGGTGATGAGGTTTTGCATCATGTAGGTCGAAACGAGAATGATCGCAAACGGCCATGAGGCAGGTAAATTTTGCGGTCCGCCGCGTAATCGCAACATATTTGCCAGGTTTATGAATATGCCACTCATATGAAAGCTGGCTGCCTTTTGCGTTTATGCAAAATAGTAGGTATCAACCCGTTTGCTCAAGCGCGCGTGGTCCCGGTGTTCAATACGCTCAGGATGCGCTGCAAAATTTCTTCTTTTGGTCCATTGCCCAAAACCCTGGTGAGTAAGCCGTTTTCTTCATAGTAATCGGCCACCGGTGCGGTCTGCTCGGCATAAACCCGCATACGGTTTTTCACGGTTTCCACGGCATCATCAGTGCGACCTTCTTCTTTGGCGCGTTTGGCGATCCGCTTGATGACTGTTTCCGGGTCGATATCAATATGGATGGCATCATCTGCCGGCATGTTCAGCCTTTCCAGCATGACATCCAGCGACTTGGCCTGTGCCACGTTGCGCGGGTAACCATCCAGAATAAAACCTTTGGCCACATCATCCCGGCTGAGTCTCTCCTCAATCATATCCGACATGATGTCGTCAGGAACCAACTCGCCTTTGTCGGTGATCGCCTTGGCCTGCAAGCCAAGCTCGGTCCCCCTGTTTGCTGCATTACGCAGTAGCGCACCGGTTGAAATATGTGGCAATCCCAATTGCTCAACCAGCATGGTCGCCTGTGTTCCTTTGCCTGAGCCAGGCGGTCCTAATAATACAATTCGCATTAGACGGTTCCCGTCCTTTAAAATAGTCGCTAACGCTAACCGCTCAACTCATTCAAGTCAATCTTACATAGGTATTATTAGGGAATATTATGAAGAAAAAGAATTTGCTATATGCACAATCCGGTGGAGTGACACCGGTCATCAACGCTACAGCTTGTGGTCTGATAGAAGAAGCGCGCAAAAACAAGGCCGATTTGGGTAAGGTTTATGCGGGTAAAGACGGCATCCTGGGTATTCTTAACGAGCAGTTAATTGATACCAGTAAAGAAAGCAAATCTGATATCGCCGCATTACGGCATACGCCAGGTGGTGCTTTTGGTTCCTGTCGTTTCAAACTAAAGGGCTTCGAAGAGAGTCGTGCGCAGTATGAACGACTGATTGAGGTCTTCAAGGCACACAACATCGGGTACTTTTTTTACAATGGCGGTGGAGATTCAGCGGATACGGCCTACAAGGTTTCACAGATTGGCGACAAGCTGGGGTTTCCCGTGCAGTGTATCGGTGTGCCCAAGACCATCGACAATGACCTGCCCCTGACAGACAACTGTCCCGGTTTTGGTTCCGTAGCAAAATATGTTGCGGTGTCGATCATGGAGGCAAGCCTGGATGTCGAGTCCATGGCATCAAGCTCTACCAAGGTATTTGTACTCGAAGTGATGGGTCGTCATGCCGGTTGGATAGCCGCAGCGGGTGGTTTGGCACATCGGGAAAAAGGTGATCCTCCACACGTTATCCTGTTTCCGGAGATACCGCTGGATAAAGAAGCCCTGTTGGTAAAAGTCGATAAAGCGGTCAAAAAACATGGTTACTGCTCAATTGTTGTTTCAGAAGGCGTGCGCGATCAGGAAGGCCGGTTCCTGGCTGACTCGGGTCGACGCGATGCATTCGGCCACGCTCAACTGGGTGGTGTGGCACCCGTGGTTGCCGGAATGATCTCCGATGCATTGGGTTACAAAAATCACTGGGCGGTATCCGACTATCTGCAACGCTCTGCCCGTCACGTGGCATCAAAGAACGATGTGGAACAAGCCTATGCCATGGGTCAGGCAGCAGTTCAGCTCGCACTGCAGGGTAAGACCGGTGTGATGCCGATCGTGGTCAGAACTTCCGAAAACCCCTATCGTTGGGAGGTCGGTGAAGCACAACTGTCCAAGGTAGCGAACCTGGAAAAGATGATGCCCAGACGTTTCATTTCAAAAGACGGATTTGGCATTACGGCAGCGGCACGGCGTTACCTTGAACCGCTGATAGTGGGTGAAGATTACCCACCATATGATAGTGCCGGTTTGCCGAAATATGTACGGCTGAAGAAATTGCTGGTGCCCGCAAAACTCCCACCTTTTGAAATCTGAGGTTTGTAGGTGCGTTTTGTTCTAGCGTGTTGCTGTGCCCTGCTGCTTTGTATCACAGCAGCAGGGGCTGCAGAAGACTCTGATCTGCGGCTTCAGAACCGTCTGCAGGCCCATATCAATTTTCTGGCCGATGATCTGCTGCTTGGCCGGCAGCCGGGCAGTGATGGTTACAACATCGCGGCTAACTATGTTGCCAGTCAGTTCCAGCAAATGGGTCTCATGCCGGCGGGCACCGGCGGTATGTATTTTCAACCGGTGCCATTACGCCAGGCATTTCTTGAGCCCGGATCTGCAGAATTAGTCATCAAACAGGGTGATAAAGCCACTGCATTGGTCTTTGCAGACCAGTTTTACATGGGGCCGTCGCTGGGTAGCCTGTCATCGGAACTCGAAGCCAGCATGGTTTTCGTTGGATATGGTATTGAAGCTCCGGAACTGGGTCACAGCGATTATGCAGATATCAATGTTGAAGGCAAAGTGGTGGTTCTGATAGCAGGCCAGCCAGATGATTTTCCGAATGAAGAGGGGGCTCATTTCGCATCGACCATGGAAAAAACCAAGGCCGCTGTGCGTGGTGGTGCCGTGGGACTATTGATGATCCATACACCGAGGGCGAAGCAACGTTATGAATGGAACAGGCTGGAAAGTCGTATCGGTACGCCTTCGATGGGGTGGACCGATAGCAACGGTGATGTTTATGGGGTTTTTGAGCAAATCCGGGGTGGTGCCTTGATCAATCACACCTCTGCTGACATTCTTTTTGAGAATGCGTCTGTTGACCTGGCCACCATTCTTGAACGGGATGAAAGCGGTGAAGCCCTTGGGGCATATGATCTTGAAGGAACGGTCAGTATGCGCCAACGCAGTACCCACGAGGGCATATCCAGTCCCAATGTCGTTGCCATGCTGCCGGGTTCGGATCCGCTGCTCGCGAGTGAATACGTGGTATATACCGCTCACCTTGATCATATCGGTGAGTTGCAATCCAAAACTGTCGAAGAGGGGCATGGTGACCTGATCAATAATGGTGCGCTGGACAATGCATCGGGCATTTCGGTGATGCTGGAAACGGCGCGCTTGTTCGCCGAAGGTGAACCACCAAGGCGATCCATCATGTTTGTGGCGGTGACCGCAGAGGAAAAGGGGTTGGTTGGATCTGAGTATTTCGCCATGAACCCGACTGTATCTATCGATTCTATCGTTAGCGTAGTCAACCTGGATATGCCGGTATTGCTCTATGACTTTGCCGATGTGATCGCTTTTGGGGCGGAACATTCCAGTATGGGTGATACCGTCCGCAGTGCTGCGGAGAGTTACGCTATCGAACTGTCACCCGACCCATTCCCTGAGCAGAATATTTTCGTTCGCAGTGACCATTACCGTTTTGTCCAACAGGGAGTTCCATCGGTTTTCCTGGTCACGGGCATGAAATCCCTGGATGGCAGCGTAGATACACAACTGATTTATGAAGGTTTTCTTAAAGAACATTATCACAGCCCATCTGATGATCTGAAGCTGCCAATTCACTATGGCGCGGCGGCGAAATTCACGCGTATCAATGCAAAAATTGGTGAACTGATTGCCAATGATCCCACCCGCCCGGCTTGGCATGAGGGTGATTTTTTCGGAAGAACATTTACAAAATAAATCGTTCAGAACTCTCTAAATCCTATGCTGAGTATGTGAATAGGTGAGAACAATTCCAGCTCTGTTTTTTCGCTTTATCGATAGGTTCCGAACCTGTTGAAAAATATACCCGTGGGCCCGTTTTTCGGGGTCAATTTTGACCCTGTTGTGATATAGTTCGCGCGAACAAAAAATCATTTCAACCTGGGGAGAGAAAACACAATGTCCGGTATATCAATTACAGTCAGCACAGCACTAGGCTTGCTGGGTTTGGTGATCGCTTTTTTCTATATGAAAAAGGTCATCAACGTACCGTTGGATATGGGCTTGAACGATGAAGACAGCAAGCGCCTTAAATTCATTCATGGTGCAATTGCAGAAGGCGCAATGGCCTTTCTTAAGCAGGAATACAAATTCCTGACGATCTTCATGGTCTCGTTTGCCGCCATTATTGTGGTTCTTATCGATGATTCGCATACGCCTGACTATCGCGAAGGTATTTATACCGCCGTGGCTTTCCTTTTTGGCGGGTTGATCTCGATCGTGTCCGGTTACATTGGCATGAAGGTCGCCACGCAGGGTAATGCGCGTACTACCGTGTCAGCTAAAAAAGACATTTCCCATGCATTTGATGTTGCCATCAATTCAGGTGCGGTGATGGGCTTTGCCCTCGTTGGCCTGGCAGTACTTGGCCTGGTCATCATCTATGTTGTAATGAGCTGGCTGATGTCTGACCTTGGTGCGGAAAACAACCATGTGTTGATGGAAGTGATCGCCGGCTTTGGTCTGGGTGGTTCGACCATCGCGCTGTTTGCCCGTGTGGGTGGTGGCATTTTTACCAAGGCTGCTGATGTTGGTGCCGATCTCGTCGGCAAAGTCGAGCAGGGTATTCCGGAAGATGATCCGAGAAACCCCGCCGTTATCGCCGACAACGTAGGTGACAACGTAGGTGATGTTGCCGGTATGGGCGCTGACCTGTTTGGTTCCTGTGCAGAGAGTACCTGTGCTGCCATGGTTATTTCAGCGGTGGTATTTGCTGCAGACCCCAACGCACTTCTGTATCCGATTCTGATTAGTGCAATAGGTATTCCGATCAGTTTTATTACCAAGCTTATGGTTAGTGTAAAAACCGAGGAAGATGTTGCACCGGCATTGATGAAATTACTGATTATCTCCAGCGTACTCATGGCGATAGTGATGTATTTTGTCACCATGCAACTGATCCCGGGATCGTTTGTGCTGGGTGGTGAAACCTACTCTAACATGGGTGTTTACGGGTGCTTCCTGTCTGGCCTGATAGCCGGGTTGGCCGTTGGTTTGTTGACGGGTTATTACACCTCGGACAAATATGGTCCGGTGAAGGAACTTGCCAAGTCCTGTGAAACAGGCGTTGCAACCAACATCATTTATGGCCTGGCGCTGGGCTACAAGAGCACGGTTCTGCCCTATTTGTGTATTGCGGTCAGTATTTTCGTCTCATGGAACCTGGCCGGTATGTACGGTGTAGCCATCGCTTCGCTGGGCATGCTCGGCACACTGGTGATTGCATTGACGATCGATGCTTATGGACCTGTTGCTGATAATGCCGGTGGTATTGCTGAAATGGTCGGTCTCGACAAAGAAGTACGTCGTCGTACCGACATCCTGGATTCGGCAGGCAACACGACTGCTGCGATTGGTAAAGGCTTTGCCATTGGTGCCGCTATCCTGACCTCGTTGGCATTGTTTGCTGCTTTCATCACTGCCTCCGAAAAATTGCAGGGTGGGCCCATCAATATGAGCTTGCTTGATCCAATGATCTACACCAGCGTGTTCATCGGTGCGGTGTTGCCATTCCTGTTTACGGCCATGACGATGAAGTCGGTCGGTAAAGCCGCATTTGCCATGATCGAAGAGGTGCGTCATCAGTTCAAGACCATCCCGGGTATCATGGAGGGAACCGGCAAACCTGACTACGAACGCTGTGTCTCGATCTCAACCCAGGCAGCCCTGCGTGAAATGATCGCGCCGGGAATCCTGATCATGGGTACACCTTTGGTGGCTGGTTACCTGTTTGGTGTGCAAGCCGTCGCCGGTATCCTGGTTGGGTCACTGGTCACAGGCGGTGTGCTCGCCATCGCTTCCTCCAATAGTGGTGGTGCATGGGATAACGCCAAGAAATATATTGAAGTGGGCCACCATGGCGGCAAGGGTTCGGACTGTCACCATGCCGCAGTGGTTGGCGACACGGTGGGTGATCCTCTGAAAGACACTTCTGGTCCTTCATTGAACATCCTGATCAAACTGTCAGCCATCCTGAGCCTGGTGTTTGCACCATTCTTTGTTCAGTACGGCGGAGTTTTACTGGGTTAATATCCAGGTAAGTCTATAGAAAAGGGGCCATTCGGCCCCTTTTTTTTATGTTCAGGACAAGGTGAGGCCGGTAAACGGT
>CBDTVF010000050.1:0-11501 GCA_965363775.1 uncultured Gammaproteobacteria bacterium | reverse complement strand
GATGGGTCAGCAAGGTCAGGCTGTGGATATTTCTTTGCGGAGTCGAATGGAAGTCATGTCCGGCGTTGCGGCGCACCAGATCGCCAACAAGAGTTTTGCAGTCAAGACATGTGACAGTTGCCATGAGCCTGGTTCCAGGCAGCGTCAGAATGTCACGGTGTCCATTCCCGGAGCAGATGGCAGGAAACAGAGTTTTGAAGCCGACAGAGAGGCTTTGAGCAACGTTGGAGCAGTGAACTCCATCAGTGATTTTTATGAACTGGGTGGCAACAAGAACAAGCTTCTGGACTATATGCTATTGCTTTCATTGCTCGCCGGATTTGCCATTCCAATTGGTCATTTCACATTGGGCAAGATGATCAAAGAAAAAATAAATAAAGGAGAGCAGTGATGTCAACGATTCCTTCAGAACCAAATCAATCTGACAACTGGATAAAAGCACCGGATCCCGACTTGTATATTAATCCGCTGCCGATACGTATCTGGCACTGGCTAAACGCGCTGGGTTTTGTGGTTTTGATCCTGAGCGGTACTCAGATCAGGTATGCAAACCTGTTTAACCTGATGAGTTTCGAAACAGCTGTCAGGACGCACAACTGGGTTGCGTTTGCGGTTATCGCCAACTATTTTGTTTGGCTCGGTTTTTATCTTTTCTCAGATAAAATCACCGTCTATCACCCTGAACTCAATATGAAGAAGTTCTTTACCAAGGCTTTTGCCCAGATGGAGTACTACAGTTTCGGTATCTTCAAAGGTGCGAAGGGACCCCACAAGGTCCTGCCCCATGACAAATTCAACCCGTTGCAAAGTATTACCTATCAAATCGTGATGCTGCTGGTTGTACCTGTACAGTTCGCCACGGGTCTAATGATGTGGGACATCAAACGCTTCGAGGGTGCCATCGAGATGCTGGGTGGCCTGAAAGTGATAGATACAGTACATATGCTGATTTACATCTTCTTCGTATCTTTCACGCTGGTACACGCCTATATGGGTGCACTGGGTAAAACTCCGGCAACACATTTCAGAGAAATGTTCACCGGTTACGAGGAAGAGCACTAATAACGCGGTTTATGTTCAGGACAAGGTGAGGCCGGGAACCGGTCGAGAGGGCAGCCTGGGCTGTGTGTGGCGCGATCGTGTCAGTTTTGCACAAATCGTAGGGTGGGTAACTTGTTACCCACGGGTATGTGATTTCCGCGTCGAACCCTTCGTTCGTGGTTATGAAAACGTGGGTAACAAGTTACCCACCCTACAAGTCAGGAATTCCTGTCACCGGTTTCGTCTTCATTCGAGGACAGGCCGCGGATGCGGATATCGTATTTTTTCATCAGTGCCTGAAAATTGCTGCGCTGCATACCGGTTTCTTCGGCACTGGCGGTAACGCTCCACCGGTTTCTTTTAAGCGCGCCCAGGATGAAAAGTTTTTCGACATTTTCCACCGATTTCTGGCGGGCGATCTTTTTGATATTTTTTAATTCTTCGCTGGTCCGTGGCACGTTGAGGTCATCAAGTGGTTGCGAATCAAGGATGTTGACCAGGTGGGCCTGACGGATGGTTTTATCACTGGAGAGGATGACCGCGCGATGTATGACATTTTCAAGCTCCCTCACATTTCCCGGCCAGTCATGATTCATCAGCAGATTCATCGCACCGGGGGAAAACTCCTTGACCTCACGTCCCATGTCCTTGTTGAACAAGTTAAGGAAATGGAATGCCAGTGCTGGTATGTCGTCACGGCGTTGGCGTAATGGCGGAATCTCGATCGGGAAAATATTGATGCGATAGTACAAATCATCGCGAAAGCTGTCCGCGGCAACCATGGCTTCCAGATCCTTGTTGGTTGCAGTAATCAGGCGAATATTGACCGACTTTGATTGTGTATCACCGACGGCTTTGAACTCTCTTTCCTCGATAAAGCGGAGTAGTTTTGCCTGCGTAGACATGGATATATTGCCGATTTCATCCAGGAACAGTGTGCCGCCATCGGCTACTTCCAACAGTCCTTTTTTATTGGTGACCGCACCGGTGAACGAGCCTTTAATATGACCGAATAATTCGCTTTCGAGTAAATTCTCGCTAAGCGAGGCACAATCGACAGTAACGAAAGGCTGGTCCTTGCGCAAACTGTTGAAATGGATCGCCCTGGCGATCAATTCCTTGCCGGTACCGCTGTCACCCCTGAGCATTACGGTGCTGTTGGTGGGTGCACAAAGCGCAACCAGGCGGTAGACACTCTGCATCGGCTGGCTCGAGCCAATGATGTTTTCGAAGCTATAACGAGCGCTGACTTCATTTTTAAGATTGACGTTTTCCTGCAGCAATTGTCGACGCTCGAAAGCGCGGGCCACCACCATTTCGAATTCATCGGGGTCAAAAGGCTTCGGCAGATAATCGAAGGCACCCAGCTTCATGGCCTTGACTGCGGTATCAATTTCGTTGAGACCGGTAATCATGATCACATCGATATCGGGGTGCGTTTCCTTGACCCGTTGTAGTACTTCAATACCGTTCATTTTGGGCATCATAATATCGAGAATGAGCATGTCGTAGTCCCGCTCGCCGACCTTGATCAGTGCTTCCAGACCGTTTTCTGCCACATCAACATCGAATTCATCACCCGAGAGGATGCGCTGACAGCTTCGTACGACTATCTCTTCATCATCAACGATCAGTATCCGCTTTTTCATGTATCAGTTCCCTGATCAACACTTCCGTCAAGCGGAAGGAAAATGCGAAACTCTGTACCCTTACCCAAGATGCTTTCTACCTCAATTGCTCCGCCGTGTGCTTCAATCGTACCGTGGCTGACTGACAACCCAAGCCCGGTACCTTTACCGACTCCCTTGGTGGTGAAAAAGGGATCAAAGATTCGTTGCAAGTCGTCTTCCGAAATACCACAGCCGGTATCGGTAATCATGATCTCTGCCATGTTTTCGCATGGGGCGACTGATTCCGGACAGTCGTGTGCAGTACATAAACGGGTCTTGATTGTGATACTGCCCTCAGCCTCAATGGCATGTTGGGCATTTACCAGCATGTTCATGATAACCTGTTTGATCAGGTTATCATCCATCCAGATTTCCGGTAACTCTTCATCGAGATCCGTAATAATTTCTATATCGTTAATCTGCGCGGATTGTTCAGTCAGTAGCAGGATTTCTTCTATCAGTGTATTGAGGTTTGAGAAAGTTTTCTCCGGTGCCTTCTCACGTGAAAAATCAAGCAACCTGCGAATGATGGTTGCACAGCGCTTGGTTTCACGGATAACCAGCTCGAGATCTTCGGCATCACGACTGCCCTCAGGCATGTTTTTCTTGACGAGGTATGAAAAGGTAAGCACGCCGGTTAATGGATTATTGAGCTCGTGTGCGATACCTGCAGCGAGCAGTCCTACCGAGGCCAGTTTCTCACTTCGTGCTGTTTCAGCCTGTGCTGCCTGGAGTTCTCTGGTTGCCTCTTCCACTTTCCCTTCGAGGGTGCGCCCCCAGTTCTCCAGGTCCACGCGTGATTTACGCAAAGCCTTGGTCATGCTGTTGAATGATATGGCCAACTGGCCGAACTCATCTGCACTGCGAACGGGGATTGTGTTTTCCAGGTCTCCTGCCGCAAGCCTGTCAGCGCCGTCATCGAGATCACGTAGTGGCAAGTAAATCATGCGGTTAACGAGGTGACTGACGAGCAGTCCTGCGAGGATGACAAACCCGAATGACAAGCCAAAAACCGTAAATGTATTGGATCGCAGGGTGTTTTCTATCTCATCCAGCGGATAGATAATATCCAAGACCCCCAATACAGATTCTTTCTCCACGCTCTCGTGACAACCGGCACCGGCACAGGTGGGTTCGTTGTGAATCACCGCTGTGCTACCGAGCAACCGCTTACCACTCTCGCTGTAGAAAAAGCGTGACCTTCCCATAATCGGGCTTTCCTGCCGGGATTTTTGATCAAGATGACAGGCCAGGCAGGATTCCGCTTCCTGGTCGACGATGGTACCAATTTCCTCTGGCTTTGAAGAATGAATGATGGTGCCGTCCTTGCTCAGGATTCGGACCTTTTCGATGTCCTCCTGGTCGCCGACGTCCTGGATGATCTGGTTGACCTGCGAGGGCTTGTTCTGAAGCATAGCAAAACGTGTGCTGCTTATAACCACCCTGGACAACTGTGCACTGTTCCTGGTGACCTGCTGTAACAGTTCTTCCCGATTATTGTGGACTACCATCATGGCAAAAATAAAAACGGCGATCGAAAGGGCAATCACAAGGTATAAGCCGACTCTAAACTTTAGACTGTTTTGTACTTCGGTCATGCTTTCCCAACATTTTGTGCTTCGGGAACCAATGTTTGAGCGGTCTTCCAGGCGTTGACCACACAGTCATTCAGGCTGACACCTTTAAACGCGTTGCCGGTCAGCACCAGACCTGGGTGTCGGTGCAAATGTTGATCAATAGCCTCCAGTCTTGCTGCGTGTCCGACAATATACTGCGGAATGGCGCGTTCATGCCTGAAAATTCGGACAAAGTCCGGTTCTGCCTTGAGGCCAAGGATATCCTGCAACTCTGACCGGACCCGGCTGATTAATTGCTCATCCGGTAGCAGGGCAAATTCAGGTGTCCTGGCACCGCCAACCATGGATCTTAACAGGATAGAATCCTCTGGTGCCCGCCCCTGAAAGATATTGGAATCAACGATGGTACCCAACACGGCGCGTTGTTCTTTCGAGGGAACCAGAAAACCGAAGCCATCAAGCACCTGGCCCACTTGTTGTTTGCGATAACCAAAGCAAACCACGGAAAGCGGGGGGTAGGGAATCCCGTCAAGCAAGCCGGCCAATGCCGGATCCAGTGCCCGTAACATCCGTGCCTGAGCATGGGCTGGTGCAGCCAGGATCAGGGCATCGCTCTCTTCTACTGTATCGTTGTCCAATTGCAGTAAATAACGTTCGCCACTGCGGCTGATGTCACTCACTGGTGTGGCGATACGAATTCGCGAACCCAGTTGTTCAGCGAGGCTGTCGGTCAAAGCACTCATGCCATTTTTAAAGGAAGTCAATGTTCCACCCGGGCCGGGGCCCGGTGTGTTTTTTCCGCCCTCGCGTTTTGCCTTCATCTGTAACTTGATCAAACCGCGTATCAGGCTGCCATATTCCATTTCAATTTCGTTGATGCGGGGAAAACAGCTTTTAAGACTCAGTTTGCTGGCATCACCGGCGAAGACGCCCGATGCCATGGGGTCAATCAGTCGATCGAATGCCTCGCTGCCGAGACGTCGGGTTGCAAATTGCGCCAGTGTTTCATCAGGGTTGTCGGTGCCGCCTGCAATGATTTCGTAAATCACCCGTAAGCGTCCGGGTATATTCAGCAAACGGGATTTCAGGAATTCCGGTGGTTTTTCCGGTAGCTTGTGCAGTTCACCACGACTGTAAACATAGCGTTTTTGCGCTGAAGCATCGGCGGGTACGGGCATTACCCCCGCTTCTTTGCATAACTCCAGGGTCCTGGGGATTTTATCAAGAAAGCCATTAACACCACCTTCACAGAGGTAACCGTCCGGACTTGTTTCTGTCCATACCTTGCCACCGATACGCCGATCAGCTTCAAATATTGTAATTTCTGCATCGGGTTTCCTGGCCAAAACCGCTTGAGCGGTGGCCAGTCCGGAAACTCCTGCGCCGACTATGCTTATCTTCACGAGACCCATCCACAATGAGGAATTCAGCTTTTTTAGCCAAATTTCAAAATACGATTATGGAATTTAACCTTTTTTCGAGGTCTTTTGTCCTAATAATTTCAGTTATGATGACATATGTCATGAGCGATTAGCCATCAAAGGGGTAGTTTTGTACCCGCTTTGGGCAAATGTTATTCTGGTGTCTGACACAGGAGAATACTTTATGATTAATGTTAAAAAAGCTGCTGGAAAACTGACCACTCTGTGTCTGTTTCCACTGACAATGGCGGCATGCACCGGTGAGCCGGCTGTCAGCTATTCCCAGGACGTAAAACCGATCATCGACCAGAATTGTGTAAGTTGTCACCAGGTGGGCCAACAGGGAGAGGTAGCGAGCGGTTTCAATATGACCACTTACGATGACCTGATGAAGGGCGCGCAGTTTGGCCCGATGATCATCGCCGGTGATGTCGAGGGCAGCAACATGCTGGTTCTCATGGAAGGGCGGGCCGATCCTTCTATCAGTATGCCGCACGGCCAGCAGAAACCAGTATCCAAAGAGGATATTAAGACCATCCATTTATGGATCAAACAGGGTGCGAAGAATAACTAGAGCCCGGTGTGTTGCCGCTTGTTTGCTCAAAATATTCACGTGGTATGAAATACAGACACAAATGGCCGGTTGATCCTGGAAAATTATTGTTAATCTATGTGCAGAAATGAAATTGATCAAGGAGTGAGTGTGGTCATGATAAAGAAACCGGGATACCGGATTGGTTTAAAGAGTGTCGTTACTTTACTTGGTTTGCTCTGTTGCTTTTCCCTGGCACAAGGGGACGAGGTCGTTGAGCCTGAAGCCAAGTATTCAAGTGGCGCAAATCAATGTATGGCCTGCCACAGGGAAGGTAAAGATCCGGCCGGTCATGAAGTATTCCTGACCCCGATGGGTATCTCCGGATCACCGAAGTCACCGTTCGCCGAGGGTAGCCATGATTGTGAAACCTGCCACGGGCCAAGTAGTACTCACCGCAAGAAACCCAAAGACGGTGAGCGCCTGCTTCCCGCGATTACCTTCAACGAGAAAACCCCGGTAAACAAACAGAATGAAATATGCCTGGGCTGTCATAGCGGCAACGTTTCGACACATTGGACGGGAAGCGTACACGAGGAAGAAGAACTTGCTTGCGCGAATTGTCACAAGATACACGCTGCCCAGGATCCGGTTATGGATAAAATGGCTCAGCAGGAAGTGTGTTTCTCATGTCATCCCCGCACCCGCGCGGAAACATTCAGGGCCAGCAGCCATCCACTGCGTTTCGGCTCAATGACCTGTACCGATTGCCATAATCCGCACGAAGGCAATAATGATTTTCTATTGATCCGGTCTACTGTCAACGATACCTGTTATACCTGTCATGCTGAGAAACGTGGTCCCTATCTGTGGGAACATGCGCCGGTAACGGAAGACTGTGGCTTGTGTCACAGACCGCATGGTAGCAACCACGCACCATTGTTAAAGCAGCGGCCACCTTTATTGTGCCAGCAATGTCATTCACCCGGTGGCCATCCCGTTGTGGCCTATACCGATGAAAACATGCAAAACTCTTTCCAACAGAGATTTCTGCTTGGACGGTCCTGTGATAACTGTCATTCGCAGGTCCATGGTTCAAACCATCCGTCCGGTGTAATAAATACCCGGTAGTGACTATTGAAAAATAGGTGTCAGAAAAAATGAAAAAATTCACCAGGAAATTCACCTTCAGCTTGGTTGCCCTTTTGCCGGTTATGTTGTTGGGCGCAAACAGTCCATCGGCTGAGGCGCAAGAGAGCGAACCCAAAATTTATAAATGCAGACACTGTGTTAAATATACCGGTTGGCGTGGCAATCTGGATTTTGGGCTGGGCTATGTCAGCGATGATTCACTGCGTTTTGGTGATTATCGTGGTCTCGAGAAGGAAGGCTTTTATGCTGCCCTTGACGGTGAAGTCAATTTCAGGAATTTGCAAGGCCGCTATTTTAATATGTTTGCACGTGACTTCGGGTATGACAGCCGTGAACTGGATATGCGTGTTGGCAACCAGGGAGTCTATGAACTTCGGTTTGGATGGCAGGCAATACCAAAATACCGTGGCTATGGTACCCAAACGCCATTCCTGGGAGTGGGTGGTGATTATCTGGTCCTGCCTAAGGATTGGGTATACGCAAACACAACAATTGGCATGGATGCTCTGGAGAGCAGTCTGAATGTGGCACCACTGAAGACCAATCGCAAGATACTGGATGCGGGATTGACACTGCACCTCGGCTCTGACTGGACATACAGAGTTGATTATCAAAATCAGAAAAAAGCGGGTACCCGCACACTGGGAGCAGGCATGTATTACACCAATGCCAGTATCCTGCCTGCACCAGTCGATTTCACCACACAGCTATTTGACATGGATCTGTCATGGGCGGGAAAACGTGCGCAGGTAAAGCTTGGTTTTATCAGTTCAATTTTTGATAATAGTGCTTCCTCGCTGACTTGGAAAAACCCTTTCCGTGCGCAACCACTACACCAGAGCTTCCGGGCTGCCCTTGAGCCAAGTAATGAGTTTTACCAGGTCAACCTGTCAGGTGCCTTGGCATTCACTCCCAAAATTCGATTGTCAGGACAGGCAGCGGTGGGACGTATGACCCAGGATGATGCTTTCCTTCCTTATACGATTAATCCAAAATACAGTGACCTGCCTCTGCCACGTTCATCCCTGGATGGCCAAGTGGATGCCAGCACCTATAACCTCGTCGGCAAACTCTATGCACGTCTGAACAACAGGCTCAGTTTTACCGCCCGTGGTAAATGGGATGAAAGGGATAACAAAACGCCGGTCGATTTGTATACATGGGTAGTTACCGACCTGGTCCCGACCAAACCCCGCTACAACCGGCCTTACAGTTATAAACGGGAGCAGTATTCTGCAGACCTGCGCTACCGGGCACATCGGGTCATCAGACTGAGTGGTGGAGCGAAGCAGCAGAACATGGATCGCACATTGCAGGCGGTGGAGCGTACGGAAGAAACCACATGGTGGGGTGAGGCCAAAATCACCCCAAACTTCTACTCGGAATTGCGCTTCAAATATGAATCAGCAAATCGTGATATATCTGATTACCTGCAACCGGATGACGGTGGTCCGGTTGATCATCCACTGATGCGTAAATTCAACATGGCCGACAGGGATCGCGAGCGGATGCTGGTTGAGCTTGATTTAATGCCCTCCGGGTCTTTCGGTATCAACTTGAGTTACATTAAAGCCAAGGCTGACTACGATAACTCGGAGCTCGGTTTGCAAAGCAGTAACGATGAAAGCTACTCAATCAATTTGAATTATGCGGCTGGTAAAAAAGTAAACTTGTATGCTTTCTATACCCACGACGATATCGATGCCGATCTACTCAATGGTCCTGGGGGCAATGCAGTGCCCTGGAATGCAGAGACTCGCGATCGGATCGCGACATTCGGACTTGGCTTGAGCGCAAACATCAATGACAAATCAAGTCTCGGAATCGATTATGTTTCCTCTGATTCCAAAGGTGATATCTGGGTACAGACGAACGGGGATGAAGAACCGTTTGATCCATTAAAGACCAACCTGAGTAACGCCAAAGTACATTTCGACTACGAGATTAACGAGCATTGGGGATATAAGTTATATGCCGAATATGAGAAATACAGTAGCCGGGACTGGACGATAGACGGATTGGGCGTGGATGGAATCAACATGGTTTTGACCATGGGTGAACAAAGCCCTGATTACAACGTATGGTATTTCCGCGCACAGGCGAGCTATCGATTCTGAAAAGCTCCGTCGGGAGTGTAAATCCCGACCGTGATTGACATGGGTCATTCACTGTTCGCGGTTAATACATTAAATTCTTTTAATGTATAGTCTCAACAGGACGCAGTAAAATGGAACAAATCCAGGCAGATGTCGTCATCGTTGGTGCGGGCGGAGGCGGTCTTCGTGCCGCCATTGCAGTTGCAGAATCCAACCCGGAACTCGAAGTCGCATTAATTTCCAAAGTTTACCCGATGCGCAGTCACACCTGTGCTGCCGAAGGCGGCGCGGCGGGAGTCAAGACCGCTGACGATTCACTTGAAATGCATTTCGATGACACCGTTGGTGGTGGTGACTGGTTGTGCGATCAGGACGTGGTTGAACATTTTGTCAAACAGGCACCGATCGAACTGATGCGGCTTGAGCACTGGGGATGTCCCTGGAGCCGTGAAGACGACGGTTCAGTAGCGGTACGAGCTTTTGGTGGCATGAAGAAAAAACGCACATGGTATGCTGCTGACAAGAGTGGGTTCCATATTCTACATACCCTTTTTCAAACGTCTTTGCAGTTTCCTTCAATCAAACGTTACGATGAGTATTTTGCTCTCGATCTGCTGCACCAAGACGGTAAGTGTCGGGGTGTCGTTGCCATGGAAATGCGCAGTGGCAGGTTTTTCCAGTTCAATGCAGCTTCTGTTATCTTTGCGACCGGTGGTGGTGGCCAGGTCTTTCCATTCACGACCAATGGTGCGGTTAAGACCGGTGACGGTATGGCCATGGCCTACCGTGCAGGTGTGCCACTGAAAGACATGGAGTTCGTCCAGTATCACCCGACCGGTTTACCCGGAACGGGTATTCTACTGACTGAAGGCTGTCGCGGTGAAGGCGGTATTCTGGTTAACAAGGATGGTTACCGCTATCTGCAGGATTACGGAATGGGTCCGGAAACCCCGGTCGGTGAGCCAGTGCTGAAAACGATGGAACTGGGTCCCCGTGACAGGTTGAGTCAGGCCTTCTGGCATGAGCAAAAGAAAGGCAATACGGTCGAGACCCCGTGGGGTGACTGTGTGATGCTGGATATGCGTCATCTTGGGGCGAAAAGAATCCTTGAACGTCTGCCCCTGGTCCACGAATTGGCCCATGCCTATGTTGGTGTGGACATGATCAAGGATCTGGTCCCGATACGCCCGGTTATTCATTTCATGATGGGGGGGATTGATTCCAATGGTAAGGGTGAATCACCGATGCCCGGGTTATTCGCCGTTGGCGAGACAGCCTGCTCGGGACTGCATGGTGCCAACCGCCTGGGTTCAAATTCCTTGACCGATCTTCTGGTATCCGGGAAACGTTCTGCCCAGGCGGCCGTCGAATATGCTCAAAACGCCGGTGAAAGTGCCAGTAACGCGGCACTGGATGCCCAGGCAGAAAGCATTGTCGCAGGTGTGCGTGCACTGCTGCTGCAAAGTGGTGGCACCGAAACCATTTCCGGCATCCGCCGGGAAATGAGAACGGCGCTGGAGGATGGTGCGGGCATTTACCGTGATGAAGAGGGTGCTGCTACTGCCTGTGAAAAGATCGCAAAACTTCGTGAGCGCTACAAGGCCATTGAAGTGAATGACAAGAGCAACGTATTCAATACGGACCTCCAGTCGGCACTTGAGTTACGTAATTTGTTGCTGGTGGCCGAGACCGTTACCGAGGCTTCACTCGAGCGGCGTGAATCCAGGGGAGCACATCAGCGCTTGGACTTCACCGAGCGTGATGATGAAAAATTCCTCAAGCACTCCCTGTGTTTTCTGCAAGCGGACAACCGTCCTCGTGTTGAGTGGTCAGATGTGACCATTACACGTTCCCCACCTGGGAAACGTGACTATTCAGGGGGTAAAGAATAATGAATATTCGACAGCTTGAACTGGAAGTCATGCGCTATGATCCCGAGAAGGACGATGTTCCCTGGTTCCAGACATACACGGTTCCCTGCAATGAGGACTGGGTGATCCTGGATGCAATCA
>CBDTVF010000049.1:0-11609 GCA_965363775.1 uncultured Gammaproteobacteria bacterium | reverse complement strand
AAAAGTATGTTAGATTTTGTCATGTCGACCTCCGATCCTGTTATTTAGTGGGTTGAACCCTGAATAGTATGGCTCTGGCGGTATCGCTACTAATTCATGTAGGGGACGGAGGTCGACACTGGGCTAACGGGAAGTCATTATGTCTATGTAGTCGTCAATGTGTTAGTACTAATCTAGAGAGGTGAAAGGTGGTTAAATTTCCTGAAAACATGCAAAGCCAGTTTAAGTTAGCCGAAAAAGAGAGTACTCAACGTAGTGGCTTCGTCGAACTGATAACTCTTTGGTTTGTTTACGCATTCGCTGTCGGATGTTTCGGCCTCTTTTGGGGCACTACATTATCCATCTTCCCATTTCTATTCTTTATTGCCACTGGGATCATACAAAAACGAAGTCGGAAAGAGAGCACTCATAACACATATGAGGCCCCAGTCAGTCAGCAGGCAAAAAAAGGCCATGCCGAAAAAGAATGATATTTCCGGCGATTGCTGACATCCGGTGTTCCAGGTGAACTGCCTTTTAATTCAGGGAAAGGTTCTGCGCTCACGATAAAACAGGAGCAACGAGCCTGACCGGAACCAGGTCAGGAAAACAGGGTGTGTTTTATTGATCGCTTACAATTTTGGTGTAACCGTGACGAAGTTTTAGTGTCTCTATCGGGGGATGGTGGAAACCCCTCGCCTATAGGCGAGGGTCATTCAGTTATTTGTTACAAATCCTGATTTATCCGCAATTACTACCTTTGTCCTGGTTGTTCTTGCCTTTACCCTGGTTGTTTTTTCCTTTGTCCTTCTGGCTAGTTCCACAACCTCTTTCAGTCGGAAAGTCGACAATGGCGTTGAACTCATCCTGGCTCATCAGAACTGGTGTATAAATTTCTCCGTAAAATTCAATCTGCCTTACAAAAGCACGCAGGTGGTTACGTGAACCACATATCAGGTTTTCGTAGGTGGCGATGAGGTCTGCATTATCAGTGTTTTCAATCGTATGCTGAAGATCCAGAATATCGGTTTCTTCGATGACTCCGCCAACTTTCAAACCGTCAATATCAGATTGCAAACCCTGGACCATCAGGTCATCGAATAGAATCTGCAGGTCCTGGTTAGTAAAGTTACCTATATCCGTTTCATCCAGTATCGGGTCGGTAATGCCAAATTGTTCGATCAACAAGCCAAGGGCATCCATATGCCTTTGTTCTGAATTCGAAATATTGGTAAAAATACTAAGACCCCATTTTTCGCCCAAAACCAGGTAACTATCACGTGCGAGTTTTTCTTCCTCGCGCATATAAACCAGGTCACCTATCTCTGTCGTGGTCAGCTGGTCTGCTGGACTGGGTGATGGCTGGTTATTCTGTTGTGCACTGGCCGTGCCTACAGCAACGGCGAGAAACAAAGCGATTAGGTAGATAAACTTACCGTAAGTCTTTTCCATAATGATTCTCCTTGATGATATGGGTTTCAATTTAGGTGTCGATTGTTTTCGACAGTTGCCATATTGGTCTACGAAATAGGATGAAATATGAAGGGAATAAGGAGTCGGCTTAAACACGCTTGCAAAGCAACATCCACATCCTGGCGGGTTTAAAAAAAAGGGGGCCGAAGCCCCCTAAAGAATTCTGTGATCGCACCGGTGAGGCCGGTGCACTTGAGGAGATCGAGTTACCACAGAATGTTCAGTCAAATTTCATACCCATTCAAATATGCCTGCCAGCGGGCTGTTTAGCCTCGTCCGCTTCCAGAACCACCACTTCTATTGCCCTGGCCACTTTTCTTGCCTTGGCCATTCTTCTTGCCCTGGCCATTGCCTTTGCCCTGACCCTGGCCCTGACTCTGACCGTCTGACTGGCCCTCTGTATTTCCATACCGACTCCGACGCTGCTGTTGTTGTGTTTGTCCGGTACTGTGGGTTGAAGGATCCTGTGCTCTCTCCCGGGTTTGCGTCCCAGAGCGATCCTGCTGTGCACCTGCAGTACCAACGGCAAAAGCCAGAAGTAAAGCGATTAAATAAATGGATTTTCGGGATGTCTTTTTCATAATGGAATACCTTGTTGGTGTTGATTTTCGAATTGTGTGCCGATCCTTTTCGGCAGCTATTATCTTGAACTGCGAATTAGGATGAAATTTGAAGAAAATAAGAAGATTGCCTGAACCCAAATGCAGCCAGGTCTCAATAAACTACGCATCCTGCTACCACCGCACCTCCCGTTGTGGGAGGTGCGTATTTTTAGTTACGCTACAGCTTTGCAGTGAATTTTTCGAAAAACGTGAGGATATAGGCGTTGCTGCCAGGATTGCCAACCATGGGTTGATGAATCCAGTTGTGCCTGGGCAGGTCGTTCACCGTCTCCCTCTCTCCTATGATATCGGCCCATCTGGCCATGAGGTCTCCCAGGTGCTTGCGCTCTGTGATAGCTTGAAAACCGATTATCTGACCTTTATCGGCCATTGCGTTATCCTCGGCTACAACCACCATTTTGTACCAGGCTTTCCTCGCAAATGGCGAAGCATCTTCTGCGGTGGAGAGTTCTACTTTCTCGGTCAGAACTTTGCAGCCCCGTGCTTCAGCCATTTCTGCGCTGAAACCCGCCGACCCCCAATAGAGATCCGATGAGTGCGACATTCCCGAAACTACCGCCAGGGGGCCTTGAAGCTCCATCCCCTTTATATTCTTGGCTATGAGGGCACCTTGCATCATCACGTTGGGAAGGAGCGGTATCAGCGTGGGTTCAGTAAATACGGCATCGTCTATCTCTATCAGGTCGCCTATGGCGTACACATCATCGACGTTTGTAAGCCAGCGCCGGTTCACCCTGACACCACCTGTCTTGCCTATTTCGCATCCCACCTGCCGGGCGAGTTCATTGCCAGGCATCACACCCGCCCCTATAACTACGAGGTCCGCCCTGATCTTTTCATCGCCCACCACGATGTAGCCATCACCCACTTCCGTGCAGGGCTTGCCGAGGCGGATATCGGCACCTTCTTTCCGCAGTCGGTCTTCCAGCAAAGAGGCCATGTCCTGATCCAGTGAGCTTACAAGGTGAGGCAAGATCTCAACCACCACCACTTTGTTGCCCCGAATCAGCAGATTATCCACGATTTCCAGGCCCACCAGTCCACTACCTATGACGGCCACGGTCATGTGGGTACCACAGATCGCGTCGACCTGACGGGCATCGGCCACGCTCCTGATTACAACGACGTTTTCCGGCAGCGCTGCTTTGTCGTAGGTCTTGCCTTTGTAGTAGACCACCTCACCGGTTGGGCTGGAGCCGTCGTAATCAATGTCGATCACCCCTTTGATAGGCGGCAACGAGGCGTGTGCACCCGTGGCCAGGATGAGCCTGTCATACTTGACGCTGAACTCCCGGGTTGATCGTAAATATATTCCGTGGGCTGTTTTGTTAAGGTGGTCGATCCTTTCTATCCTGCCAATAATACCCACTTCTTCAAAATTAGGCAGAAAGTTGTGATGGGATTTCACGGCATCGTTGATGGAATTCAGGAACTTCTTGCCGATGCCATATGGCAGGTTACAACGGCAAACCACCTCAGGTTCGTCACAGACTACTCTGAAGTCAGAAATGCCATTGGCGAGCAAGGCCTTGGAGGTAAAAATACCCCCTGGCCCACCACCTACGATGAGTGTTTCAGTTGCATGATCATGCATTTTTTTCTTCCCCGAATAATTTGGTATTAGTGTTGGGGCCGACCATGGCCATGCCTGTGATTTTCACTGCCCCCCTGGCAGGAACTTTTCTCGTCCACGAGATTTGCGCTGCCTGAGCAGTATGACGCGACGACATCCCCAACCGTGGTGCCTGCTCCCTGGAAAACCTCGATACCGACCTCCCGAAAGCCCATGAGAGGCCGTCGTCCAATACCTTTAACCATAATGACGTCAGTGCCGGCATCGCGCAGTTGGTTGACCAGGGAACCGCAGCCATCGCCATGCCCATTGGCAAACACATTAACACCGACCGTATCCTTTCCTTCGGTAGTAACCAATGTAAAACAGTCACAATGCCCAAAATGCTCCGAACAGTCCGCTCCAAGCCCTCCCGGGGCCATCGATGGTATGACTATCCTGATTTGTGTGTTCATGCTCACTATCTCCTTGTTGTTACGATTTCATTTAGTTAACTCATTAGACCACGGGGACATTTATTTCCATCCACTTCAAACACACCGCCTCCAATCTTCAGCACCTTGCCCTCGACCAGCGTGGTCGCCACCTTGGCCCGCGCCGCGCAGACTATGCGACCAAAGGTCTGACGCGAAACATTCATCATGGTGGCAGCCTGCTCGTGGTATAGGCCCTCGTAATCAGCCAACCGCAGGGCTTCGAATTCATCCACGCTCAGAGAAACCTGTTCCAGCTTCGTGGTGGGTATACCAGCAGGTTTGAACAACCTGCTGGTCGGCTCATTCATGACCCTCCTGCAGCATTTGGGTCTAGGCATGATTGTGCGGTTTCCTTAATGTTTACTCTAACCATATAATGGGCATATGCTCATAACATATCAAGAAAAAATCTGCTGAATTGTCTCCGTATTCGTCAAAGAGTTGACCTGGATCAGTTGGCGTAAAGTACGTCAGCCGCCCGATGCACTGCAATTGATGTGACGGAATAGCCTGATGGGTTTCATTTCATTTGTTATGCTCTTCTTGTATGCGGCTTGATTCCTGGCTGCCGTTTTTTTGAATCGGAGAAATCTTGGACATTGTAAGCAACATCATAATTGCGATTATTGCGTTATTTCACATTTACTTTCTGGTTCTCGAGATGTTCCTGTGGGACAAACCGGTGGGTTTGAGGGTTTTTGGCCAGACCAGAGAACAAGCTTCTGCTTCCAAAACCCTGGCGGCGAACCAGGGGCTTTACAATGGGTTTTTGGCTGCTGGCCTGATATGGGGCTTGAGTCTTGGCGCGGAAGGTGAGGCTATCAAGATCTTTTTCCTTTGCTGTGTTTTGATCGCCGGCATTTTCGGAGCAGCTACTGTGAACCGGAAAATTCTCTTTGTGCAGGCCCTGCCCGCAGCTATCGGCCTGGCATTATTGTTGCTAGCCTGATTTACAAAGGTATAACGGGGTTCGGTGTTAACAATGTAACCGGCTTTGGGTTTGACGATTCAGACAAGCTCCTTTGATCTCAACAGGGGTAATGGATCGACAATGTTTTTGTTGAAGTGTGAATCTTTAACATCCAGTCCAAAGGCCAATGTGGTTAGCTGAGTGGAATGGAAGATTGGCATGTTGAATTTGGTTTTCATATCCGCCTGGCGCGCGTCCAGATTCATATGACACATGGGACACATGGTAATGACCGCCTCAGCGCCACAGTCCCTGGCGTCTTTTAAAACGGCCTCGCTCATTTCCAGTGCCAGTTCGGTCTGGGTAACGCTTAATGAACCGCCGCAACAGTCGGTTTTGTAAGACCAGTCCACGGTCTCAGCGCCCAACGATCTGAGCAGATAGTCCATCTTCATGGGGTACTCCGGGTTCTCCGCACCCGTCGCCTTTGCCGGTCGTGTGATGAGACAGCCGTAATAGCAGGCGACTTTGAGCCCCTTAAGTGGACGTGTTACTTTTTCCGCGAGTTGTTCCTCGGTCGCGTGGTCCATGATGGTATCGACAAAGTGCTGTACCTTGACCTTGCCCTGGTACTGGTAATCGGTTATGGCCTCTACCAGTTCCATAGCCTGTTGATCCTGCGTGCCTTCATATTCGGCCATCTTGAGACGCGCAAAACAATTGCTGCAGGGTGAGGTTACTGTCGTCATACCCATACGTTCGATGGTGGACATGGTACGCAGCGGGAAAACATGGGCCTGGGTGGAATCGGTAGCGTGCGCACTGCTGGAACCACAACACACCCATCCAGGTGGTTCTACCAGTTCAATATTCAGTACATCAGCGGTGCTGCGTACGGTGAGGTCATATTCGCTGGCGGAAGAAGACGCCGAGCAACCCGGAAAGTAAGCGACCTTGTCAGCCGGGTTTTCAATGGCTGCGACTTTCCTGGGGGTACGGGCAAAATGCGGCCATAACTTCAGCTTGCCCTTTTTCAGCATCCGCAAGCCGATACCCATATCGGCGAAAGGCTTACCACGCATCAATTTGTAGACAAGTATAAAAATGAGTTCAGGTACACGTCCGAGGTATTTGATGAACTGCATGAACAACCAGTGAAAGTGGTGAACATCCGGCACAGCTGGTGCTATTCCCCGTTTGCCGGCCTCGATACGCAGCGTATCCATGACACCGGTTACATTAATATCCTGTGGGCAACGTGAAGCGCAGGTCTGGCAACTGGCGCAAAGCCAGATCGCCTTACTCTCCAGAACGGAAGCGTCATTGAGTTGCAAACTGCGCATGACCTGGTTGGGTGTCAGGTCGAATTGATCAGCCAGGGGGCAACCACTGGTACATTTAACGCACTGGTAACACTTAAAAATATTCTGTCCTATATCATCCAGTACCGCTTTTGACAGGGGTTCAGCGCTGGCGAGGTTTGGAGCGATTGTTGCCATGATCAGACATCACCCTCGGGTCGTGGATAAAGTCCGGCGCCCTCGACAATGGGTTTGACCGCGGCTTCCCATTCGATCGCCATGATATGCACACCGGCTACGCCTTCGATCTGCTTGATTTCTTCGATTTGCTCGATACAAATACGAATTCCCTCGGCGCGGGAGGCCTCCATTCGAGCTTTTTTATCATCACTGGAAATACTTTTAACCACGTCTTCCATTCTTTTAATGATGTGATCAGGAACCGACATTCCGGGCACGTTGTTGCGCATATACCTGGCCATGCCCGCGCCCTTCAAAGGGCCAACACCGGCCAGTACCGATAGCGATTCGGTGATACCCAGGTCAACGGCCTTTTTCATATACTCTTTGAACCGATCCATATCGTAGATCAATTGGGTCTGGATAAAATCGGCACCCGCAATGGATTTTTTCTTTAGACGCATCGGTCTCAAAGCGACTGGATCAGCAAATGGATTGGCAGCAGCGCCTATGAACATGGGTGGGCCGCCGCCTTTGATTTCTTCACCACACTGAAATTGGTTGTTATCACGCATCTCCTGCAACATGCGGATCAGTTGCATGGAATCGAGATCGTGAACATTCTTGGCACCCGGGTGATTTCCGAATGACTGGTGGTCGCCGGACAGGCAAAGTACATTTTTGATGCCATGTGCCGCGGCACCGAGAATATCACTTTGCAGTGCCAACCGGTTGCGATCCCGGCAGGTCATTTGAATCACCGGTTCCAATCCCTCGTTCTTGATCAGGATACCGGCGGCGATACTGCTCATACGGACAATACCGGTCTGGTTGTCGGTGACATTGGCGGCATCGACATAGGTTTTCAGAAGTGCGCATTTGTCACGGATGATTTTGGCGTCATGGCTTTTTGGAGGGCCGATCTCTCCCGTCACTGCAAATTGTCCGGCTGCCAGGATATTTTCCAACCGGCTGCCTGATTTCAGATGATTATTGTCCATTAGCTATCGTCTTCAATGGTCGGTTTTTGCAAGTCTTTACGTACAATCTTTCTGCGGCCACCATCGCGGCTCGTAGACCAGTCCTTGGGTGGGCGGATTTGCATCAACTCATCCTGGAGTTCGAGTGTGTCCATACGCTCCCAGATATCAAACCATGCACATGGCGTATCCGGATCAACCTCGCAACGGCCACCTTCGTCTGTTCCACCACAGGGGCCGTTCATCAGTTGTTTTGCACAACGCGTAATGGGGCAGATGCCGCCGGTATATTCGAGCATGCAGTCACCGCAACCCTGGCAACGTTCTTCCCACACACCCTGTTCGGTCGGGGCACCCATGAATTTTGTATTCAAACCCGGTAGAATCCGGCTCGTCGGATAATGGTCGGCCAGGGTTTGCACACCAACACCACAGCCCAGGGACAACACTGCGTCGTACTCCCCCAGCTGATTTCCGAGGTGTTCGATGAACTCTTTTTCACACTGGCGTTGCACGATTGCTTCATCGATCTGGACCGGTTCGCCATCGAGTTCGGTGGCCATTCGTAGCGCGGAAGAAAGCACACCGACCTCACGTTTGCCGCCGGCGAAACAGACAGCAACACAGGTGCCACATCCGATGGCCAGTACCTTTTTCTTCCCACGAAGCATTTTCTTGATGTCTTCAATGGGTTTTTGATCTGCAACAATCATTCTGTCTTTCCTTCAGGTAACGGAAATTCCCTGGGTGGAGATTTCTTTTTCAGCCCGGTTGGACCGAGTGCCGCTATTGTCTCGGCGAATTCATTGGCCAGTTCTGCAAACCTCGCACCCTGACCGGCTGAAACATTGATCATGCGTGCCCGTTCACTTTGCATGCCGATCTGATCCAGCAGTTCGGCGACATGTTCTACCCGTTGCCGGGCATAAAGATTGCCGCTCTGGAAGTGACAACGCCCCTCCAGGCAACCCGCCACCAGTACACCATCCGCGCCATCCTCAAAGGATTTCAGGATATGCCCCATATCCGTTCGGCCGGTGCAGGGTATGGCGACGATTTTCAGAGATGGCGGATAGGTAATTCTTGAGCTACCGGCGAGATCCGCCGCCGCGTAAGCACAATGCATACAGCAAAACGCGATGATCTGTGGTTCATATGTTGTCGTGTCGTCCATCGTATAACTACTCAACTCCAGCCAGTTCATGGCTGCATGTTTCTGCATTGCTGTCTTCAAACAGGGCGTCAATTTTCGCCATCATCTGTTCGGTGGTTGAGTGCATCATCTCGATTGCACCGGCAGGGCAGGCCGCGGCACATACACCACAACCCTGGCAGAGTGCTGCTTCGATATTGGCAGCACCCAGGATGTCGCCAATACCCGAAAGGTCAGGGCTGATACGCGGTGCCCCATAGGCGCAACTTCGTACACAGGTCAGACAACCTACACAGAGATCCTGGTTAACGATCGCAACTTTGCCGCCGGTGGTGATGGTGTCGTGTGACAGCAGGGTTGCCGCCCGTGCGGCGGCAGCCTGGGCCTGGACAATGGACTCGTCCAGCAGCTTGGGATAGTGGGCGATACCCGCCATGAACATGCCTTCGGAAGCAAAATCGACCGGGCGCAGCTTGATATGGGCTTCGAGAAAGAAACCGTTGGTATCCAGCTGGATTTTTAGTCGTTCACTCAGTTCCTGGGCTGCATCTGACGGGATGATCGGATTGCTGAGCATCAGCATATCCGGTTTCAGCACAATTTCCTTGCCGATGATCGATTCCCAGATGCTGATTTCCAATGGCTGGCCATTTTGGTCGATCCTGACGTCAGGCGGGTTGTCGTCGTTGTATTGAATAAACACCACGCCACTTTCACGTGCCTTGGTGTAAAGACGCTCCTTGAAACCGTAGGTGCGGATATCCTTGTAAAGCACGGTGACCTGCGCCGCCGGATTGAGTTTCTTGAGCGCCAGGGCATTTTTAAGTGCGGTGGTGCAGCAGATGCGAGCGCAATACTTATCGGCAGGACCAACACACAGGATCATCACAAGAGAATCCGGCAGTGCCTGATCCTGTGCCTGATTCTGTGCTTTGGCAAGACCCATGTCATGTGTGGCCAGCAACTTTTCAAATTCCTGTCCTGTCACAACCTGTTGACTGGTGCCGTAGCCATATTCGTCACCTCGATATTCCGTACCACCTGTAGCGAGTATGACGACACCATGTTGAAACTGGATACACTCGTTGGCCTGGCGGTTTTCGCCCACCGGTGCCAGTGTTGATGTGAAATTACCCATGAATCCACGGGTAGCGGCCAGTTCGGTTTTCAAATGAACATCGATACGTGGGTGGCCATGCACCGCGGTGACCAGTTTGGCGAGCCAGGCCTGCGGTGGAATCATGTCTTTCTCATTCTGAGCGGGAAGTCCGCTGCCGGCACCCCACTCATCAAGACCAAAATGGACATTCAGCAAGTTACCACCGAGACGGTCACTTTTTTCCAGCAGTACCACAGGGTAACCCTGATCTGCCAGGGTCAGGGCAGAGGTCATGCCACTGGCTCCGCCGCCGATGACCAATGCGCTCTTGGTCATGGGCATTTCGGCAGTGGTCAACGGGTCGAGCGTTTTGGTGCGTGCCGCTGACATACGCACCAGTTCCTTGGCTTTTTCGGTGGCCTTGTCCTTGTCATCCGCATGAACCCAGGAGCACTGATTGCGGATATTGGCCATATCAAACATGTAATGGTTTAGACCGGCGGTCTTCATGCTGTTTTCAAATAGCGGGGCGTGGGTGAGTGGTGAACAACTGGCTATTAACAGGCGGTTGGCACCGGTTTCCTTCAGTCTTTCGGTGATGTGGACGATGCTGTCCTGGGAACAGGCATAGACTGTTTCTTCTGTATGCACGACACCCGGTAGTGTTTCCGCATACTCCTGAACCGCTTTTACATCCACGGTGCCGGCAATGTTTGTGCCGCAGTGACAGACAAATACCGCCGTTCTGGCCTCTTCATCTGTTATATCCCGGGCTGCCGGGAAATGCTCTTCACGTGTCTGGGTGTCACGGGCCCTGGCAAGGAAAGAACCAACGGCTGCGGCTGCACCACTGGCCTCAATGATGGAGTCGGTAATATCTCTCGGTTCACGAAACGGCCCGATGGCGTAAATACCCGCACGGCTGGTCTGTAACGGGTTGTATTGTTCAGTCAGACAGAAGCCGTTCTTGTCCATCCTGATATTGAGTTTTTCACCCAAACGACGGACATCCGGCGCAATTTCCATGCCCACGGACAATACCACCATGTCGAATTCCTCTTCACGGATGCCCGGACTGTTCTGTTCAACACCATTGAGACTTAAGGGTACTGCGGCTCGCTCAAAATACTTCACCACCAGGTTATTGTTTGCGGGATTTTCCTTCAGCGAGGAAATACGGCAGCGTGTGTATTCGATGCCTTTACGTTCCCTGGTACGTTGGTAATAGCTCTCATAATTCTTACTGAACGCACGCATATCCATCATGAAAATACGAATTTCCGTATCGGCATCATGTTCTATTGTCATATTGGCCTGTTTTGCCGCGTACATGCAGCAGACCGAAGAGCAGTAATCATGTGTCTGGTCACGTGAGCCGACACATTGCAGGAATGCGATTTTTTTGGGTCGCAACTGATCCGCCGGACGTTTCACATGACCCGAGGTCGGGCCGGAAGCGCTCAATAGACGTTCATATTGCAAGGAAGTCACCACATTCGGGAAACGTCCGAGACCGTATTCCTGGGAGAGTTCTGCCTGGTAGGCTTTGAAGCCCGGTGCAAGCACCACCGCACCGACATCAACTCTCTGTTCCTTGCCGGACATGTTCAGGTTAATCGCACCAACGCCGCATTCAGTCACACAGGTATTACATTCCGAGCAGATACCGCAGGAGAGGCAGCGTTTTGCCTCCGTCATGGCCTGCTCCATGGTCAGTCCTTGCTGGACTTCGGCGAAACCATTTTTTCTCTGATCGATGGAGATTTCAGATTCATTAATACGTGCAGCGAGCTTGATCTTGCCTGTTCGAATCTTTTGCTGCAGTTCTTCCGTGGGAATATGGGCAACCCGGTTATCACGGG
>CBDTVF010000048.1:0-11798 GCA_965363775.1 uncultured Gammaproteobacteria bacterium | reverse complement strand
GCAAATCAGGAAAGCCCATACCAGCATCGCAGGTTTGTTGCGCATGGCACCGTTGATACTGGAAATTACGGCCGTGATGACATCGATATCACGATTGGCCAGCATCGGCAGGGAAAACACACTGGCTGCAAAGCTGATCGTGGCAAAAATGGATCCAACGCCAGAGCCAATAAACAGGAAGGTAACGATGTGCTCCCATTCAGGATCACCACCCATCGGGAAAAATACCTGCACCATCATGCCTGCCCTGGCCCATAACAGGAACACGACTAGCAACACCAGGGTAAAAACCATCGAATTGCTCAATGGTCTCTTGATGGCTCGCAGCGTAGAAGCCAAGTCAGGTGTTTTGCCCTGACACAGTTGTCTGCTGACCGAATAGAGACCAAAGGCCAGCAACGGTGCGACGAAAATAAAACCGGACAACGCACTCAACAACAACACAAAACCACCCAGCTTCCATGCCAGCCAGGCGACGAATATGCTGACCAGAAAAACAAAAAAACCATAGATCAAACTGATTTTTCTGGCATTTATGAAATCGGCCCAACCGGCCTTCAGCCAGCCAAAAGCAGAACCCGCAGGTAGTGACCGGCAGGGTACGAGCATTGTTTTAGGTGGGATGTACTCTTTTTCGTCTTTCTTATTATTCATTTGTGAGACTAATATTCAGCTTGTGTTACTTCATTTATAGCATGTAATTAAATTTTTTCCTCCTCATTTGCCAATTTCCGGGTAATGTATTGTTCCTTTTCTTCCCATATGCCATCCACCCAGGTCTTTAATTCACATTTGGCAACGCTGTCCTCGCGGAAATTACGACCGCGTATATTTTCCCCGATCGGCCGTAACTTGATATTGACCGAGATTTTTTTGACCTGGCCAGAAATATAATGCCATACGCCCGGTGTACCATGCGGATAGGTGATGGTCACATCGACCAAACTGTCCAGCGCATCGTCAAACGAATATAAAACTTGCCCGACACCACCATAACGGGGTCTTAACAGGTGTTCATAAGGTGAATTCTGGTCTTTTCTTTTGGCTTCGCTCAAACGTGTACCCTCGGGAAAGGTCATCATCGATACGGGAATATGTTTGAGCTTCTCGCAGGCTTGTGCAGCGTTCTCAAGATCTTTACCCCGCAGTGCCGGGTTCTTGAGTAACTCCTGTCTGCTGTAGCGACGCAAAAATGCCATATCCAACGCCCACCAGGCGACACCCAACACCGGCACCCATATCAACTGCTGCTTGAGCAGGTAGCGTCCAAAGGGAGCACGGCGGTTTAGGCAATGTTGCAGGGCAAGGATATCCACACCGGATTGGTGGTTGCAAAAAACCAGGTAGCGACCCTTGTGGCTAATTTCATCCGGTATCTGGACATCCCATTCCATATCCCGATAAAACCAGACCACGCTTTTATTGACCGATACCCATAGTTCGCCAAACGATGACAGCAAGTGGGTCATGGCATCAGTGGCACGACCTTTTGGCGCAATCAATTTGAAAATTGCCCCTATGAAGATAATTGTCGTCAACACAACCGTGCTGACAGTCACAATCAGCAATGCGATTGCACCCTGCAGGCCGAAGCGAATCTTTGTCAACATGGCGTTGGTACGTTACTTGGCTTTTTTAAACCTTAGGGTCATGCGATCACTCTCACCAATGGCGGCATATTTTTCCTTATCCACATCACCCAGGGTTAAACTTGGTGGCAAGGTCCAAACACCCTTGGCATAGTCCCTGGTGTCTTTGGGATTGGCATTGATTTCTGAGCCCGCTACAAACTCGAAACCTGCTTTGGCGGCGATTTCCTTAACCGCTGCTTCAGAGACATAACCCTTCTTGGCCGTAACAGCCGGATCAGTACCCTCTTCCGCACGATGCTGGACCACACCGAGAACACCGCCGGGCTTCAGTACACGGGCAAACTCATTAAAAATGTCCTGCGCCTGACCAGCACCGATCCAGCCGTGGATATTTCTGAAGGTTACAACGGCATCAACAGATTCCGCTTCACCCAGTGATGCTGATTCCGGTGGTGAAAAGTACTCAACCCCAACCTTGTCATAAACAGCCGGGTATTCGGCGAAGGTCTGTTCCATTTTTTCGGGTAATTTGTAGCGATAAGACGGTTGACCTTCAACGTCAGGATCCCAGGTCGTGATGATCAATTTGCCATGGTCACGCATCGCAGGTGCAAGTATCTCGGTATACCAACCACCACCTGGCCAGATTTCCATCACGGTCATGTCATCTTTAATCCCGAAAAACTTGAGTGTTTCAACTGGGTGACGATATTGATCCCGTGCCTTGTTACTCTCAGAACGGTGCTCACCTTCCATCCCCACAGCAAGCATTTCTGAAAAGGACATCGGCCCTGCGAAAGTCACGGATGAGAAGACTAAAACGGCAATACTCAAAACTAATCTGTTCACTTATACTCTCCAGCGATAATAATCGGTGTAAATAATACTCTAAAACCCGGATCAATCGACAGGTTTTCAATCTTGTCAGAATCCGGGTTGAATCAGGAATGCACTATAAATTATATTTAACTTTAAATATTAACTATTATTTATTGTTTTTTCTATATATTATTAATTCATTTATCAACCAATCCCCAGCATATACAGGCTCGTAATCAGGACAGCGGATTTTATATTTCTCACCGGATAGCTTACTTTTCGTGGCAGCGAATTTTATGAAATCCTCGGTCGTTTCAATTTTAGCTTTGTAATACTCATATTTCATGTTGATGTGGTCCCTGGCCTCAAGACCGTCATAAATTTGGCCATTGCGATCATATTGGCAGTCAGTATTTGCCACATAATCCAGCAGGTGATTGATCTCCTGTTGCGTATCGCCAAACACCGAAGTCGCAATCAACATCGAAGCAAATCCTATTAATTTCAAAATACGCATAATTTCAAAGTTCGCAAATGACTCAGCCTGATAGTTAAAAAGCCCTGCCCGGATAGTAAACCCAATCTTCTATCAAACAAACAAAAGCACGCCGGGAACACAAAATAAGTCCGTTTGTAATAAACTCCCTGCCATCCGGTCTTCTATTTGAGTCTCATTAAAACTTGAAATAAGTGAAAACACCATGATTGGCAACCTGTTACCTTTCCTTATGTTTGGCATCCTGGCCTCGGCCGTGTTGGCCAAGCCATTGGCCAGGCAAAAACTGATATCCATGCCCGTTGCACTCATATTGCTGGGTTTTGTCAGTTCAGAAATCTGGGTTTCATTAGGACAGGATACGGGTTTACGCTGGCAGATATTACGCGACCTTGTTTTCTATTTGCTTTTGCCCGTGCTGATTTTTGAAGCCTCAATAAATATCAATGTACGCCGGTTACGTCGTGAAGCGTTGCTGGTATTCAGCCTGGCCGTTCCGTTGTTGCTGATCGCAACGTTGATATCAGCAGTCATCATCCAGGCACTGGTCGGTGGATTGCTGGGCAATATTTGGGCCTTGGCATTTCTGTGCGGTGCAATGATCAGTGCGACAGATCCAACTACCATCGGCAGCATCCTGGGCGGTGAGCAAGCATCCGGACGTGTGGTGAGTATCCTGGAGGGTGAAAGCCTGATTAATGACGCCGCCAGCATCACCCTGTTCATCATGATCTCTTCAATGTTGACGATGCAGGATTACGATCTCAGTATACCCGTGTTTGCCGGTCGCTTTGTATTGATACTGGCTGGCAGCGTGTTGTTGGGTATGTTTCTGGGTTGGCTTTTTGACCTGATCATCAGCCCTCTGAATGATGTCGTTCTGACCACCTCGGTTTCTCTGGTGCTGGCGTTTGTCAGCTTCTGGGTGGGTGAACATATCCTGGGCTGGTCAGGTGTGGTTTCAACGCTGTCCAGCGGTTTGACCATCGCCTACCTGCAACGCAGACACCGCACGGAAGAGGATGTTGCATTTGCATTTGGTTCGTGGCGAATCCTGGGTTTCATGGCCGATGCCATGTTGTTTTTCCTGGTCGGTATGAGCGTCACCATGGATATGTTTCAACATCACTGGCTGGCTATGCTGGTGGGAATACTGGCTGCCGTGGTCTCACGCGCGACCATTGTTTATTTGGGTGCCGGACTACTGTCCCGCCTACCCCGCCAACGACCATTAAAGCTGGCAGAACAGAACCTCATGTTATGGGGTGGAGTTCGCGGTGCAGTCGCCATCGCTCTCGCCCTGTCACTGAGTGTCGAAATCCCATATTGGTACGAAATACAAAGCATGGTCTATGGTGTTGCCTTGTTCAGCCTGATATTTCAGGCACCCATATTCACTCATTTGTCCCGGCAGAAACTGCAATCTGAACAAGAGTCGACCTAAGCTACACGTGCCTTAGACACCAGGCATACCACAGGCCAGTCATTTACCTGTCCAGTTCAGGTGCCAGAACAGCCCACACATTGTCCAGCAACACCGGTTGACCTTTTTCATTAGGGTGGATGCCATCGGACTGTAACAATCCGGGTACAAAAACAACGCCATCCATGAAGAATGGCACAAGTAATGTATCGTATTCAGCGGCAAGATCAGTATAAATGGATTCAAACTGTTGCAGATAAGCCGCACCATAGTTTGGCGGCAACTTGATACCGGCCAGCAACACCAGGGCATCGGTCTGTTGACTGTACTGGATCATGCGGGTCATGTTTTCACGTGTGACGTCAGGATTGATACCACGCAGACCGTCATTACCGCCTAATTCGATGATGACAATTTCCGGTTGATAACGATCGAGCAATCGCGGAAGACGTGCCAGCCCGCCCTGTGTTGTGTCACCAGAGATGCTGGAGTTGAGAATGCGATAGGAATGACCAGTTTGTTCAAGACGAAGCTCAAGAAGGTGTACCCAGGAATGCTCACGATCCATGCCATAGCCTGCGCTCAGGCTATCACCCAGGATGAGCAGGACCGGTGAATCCGAGGCAGAAACAGAGCATGGAATTAAACCCACAATGGATAGCAGAAGCGATAAAATGACTTTCATGAATACCTCAAAATCCGAACAAAATAAATACGCCTTAAAAGCCGAAAACCTCAGCAAAATAGTGACCAGCCCCGAGGGCATGCTGACCATACTAGACCAGGTCAGCCTGCAAGTCAGTCATGGTGAACGAATCGCCATCATCGGTGCCTCCGGTGCAGGTAAGTCAACCTTGTTGGGTTTGCTGGCAGGACTCGACCTACCCACATCAGGCGAGGTCTGGCTGGGCGAAAGTGAATTGACCGCACTGGATGAAGACGGACGTGCGGCATTGCGTGCCAATGAAGTTGGTTTTGTGTTCCAGTCTTTTCACCTGATTCCGTCACTGACTGCGGTGGAAAACGTCATGTTGCCTTTGGAATTGGCAAACCATGACCAGCCTTCACAGGCGGCGATGCAAGCTCTGGAAAGCGTAGGTCTGGGTGAACGTGCCGGGCATTATCCCCGTCAATTGTCAGGCGGTGAAAAACAGAGGGTTGCCATTGCACGGGCCTATGTCATTCAACCCACCGTCCTGTTTGCAGATGAACCAACCGGAAACCTCGATCATCAAACGGGTGAGACGGTGATCGACATACTGTTCCGCATGAACCGGGAATACGGCACGACACTGGTACTGGTCAGTCATGACCTTGATCTGGCTGAACGCTGTGACCGAATCATCAGGATGGAGGCCGGTCACATCCAGCTACCACAACCAGCCGCTGAAGAGGTTTCGATTTGAAATCGTTCACACTTGCCTGGCGCCTGCTATTGCGGGACTGGAAATCAGGAGAACTGACTGTTTTGGGTCTGGCCCTGACGATTGCGGTTACTTCATTAACAGCCGTCGCCTTTTTAACCGATCGTGTAGGTCATGCAGTTGAACTGCGCGCAGCCGAGTCCCTGGCGGCTGATCTGCGTTTGGGTTCGAGCCAACCATTACCTGAAAGCTATATTGAAAAAGCCGAACAGGCCGGTTTGCAGACCGCAACCATGATTACCATGCCCAGTGTGGTATTTGAGCAGGATCGCAGCACACTGTCAGCTGTGCGTGCAGTGTCCAATGCTTATCCATTGAGAGGCCGACTCAAAACAGCCCCGAAGCTTCTCGCCGAGGTGGAGGAGACCACGGAAACTCCAGACATAGGCGAAGCCTGGGCGACCACACGCTTGCTGGCCAGGCTGGGTGCCGATACCGGTGCTGTCATCACGGTCGGCAATGCCAGTTTCAAGGTAACAAAAGTGTTGGATTTTCGCCCTGACCAGGGCTGGCAGTTTGTCGATCTGGCACCAACATTGCTGATCAATATTGCGGATCTTGAAAAAACGTCATTGATCCAACCGGGTAGCCGTGTGAGTTATCGCAACCTGTTTGCCGGCTCCCGGGATGACATTGAAACTTTCAAACCGCAGTTGGAAGCACTTTTAGCTGCCGGGGAAAAACTCAGTGACATCAAGGACACCAACCCGCAAATTCGCTCTGCGATGGACCGCTCCGGCCGCTTTCTCAACCTTGCTTCACTGGTCAGCGTGTTATTGGCTGCAGTGGCCGTCGCGATGGCTGCGCGACGCTATGCCGTCCGCCACCGTGACCGTATTGCATTGCTAAAGTGCCTGGGTTCAAAACAGGCCTTTATCCTCAGGTTAAACCTGCTCCAGATGGCCATGCTGACCTTGATCGGGGCTACTGCAGGTATCGTGCTGGGATATTTTTCTCAGGAAGCCCTGGCCTGGATCGCACGTGACCTTATCTCTCAGGAATTACCCGCACCGGGTGCCTCACCCGTTTTACTCGGCCTGGTCACCGCCCTGTTCATATTGTGTGGATTTGCCTTGCCGGATCTTATCCAAATGGGTAAAACACCGGTCTTGCGTGTCCTGCGCCAGGATGTTGAACCACCCCCCATGCGCTATGGGATCAGTTATATCGCGGGCTTGCTCGCCGTACTGGCACTATTACAGTGGATGGTGCGGGACATAGGACTGGTGCTTTGCATTGCCGCCGGTGCCGCCGGTACATTTGTTGTCCTTGGCCTGGCTGGCTGGATGTTGGTCAAGGCCACGGGACGGTTTCGTGGTGTCGCAGGAGTAGCCTGGCGCTACGGTCTGGCCAACCTGAACAGGCGGGGTCGTGAGAGCGTAGTCCAGGTCGTGGCTTTTGGTCTGGGCCTGATGGTGTTGATGTTACTGACCCTGGTAAGAAATGACCTGATGGACACCTGGCGTGACAGTCTGCCTGCCGATGCACCCAACCAGTTCCTGATCAATATCCAGCCCTTTGAAGTCCTGCAGATGCAGACGTTTTTGAGCGCGCAAAACATGGAAGTTCCGCGTTTCGTACCGATGGTACGGGCCCGTATGACCACCATCAACGGAGAGGATGTTGATCAGATCAGCTTCGAGGATCCCCAGGGGGAACGCTGGGCCAAACGGGAGTCCAACCTGAGTTTTGGAGACGAAATGCAGATTGGCAACCAGTTGACCGAGGGTGAGTGGTGGCAGATCGGCACCGAAAACCATGAAGTATCCGTTGAGACCGATTTTGGACGTGATCTGGGTGTAAAACTCGGTGATGAGATCAGCTTTGACATAGCCGGTGAGCCTGTCAGCGCCACGGTAACCAGTTTCAGAACTATCGAGTGGGACACGTTTCGACCGAATTTTTTCATGGTCTTCTCGGCAGCAACACTGGAGGGTTACCCGGCAAGTTATATCAGCGCTCTATTTGCAAGCCCTGAAGATGACGAAAAAATCATTGAGCTGATGAAAAAATTTCCAAGTGTGACCGTTATCGACCTCGATGCGTCACTGGCCCAGGTCCGCGATGTGATGGACAAGGCATCTTTGGCGGTGCAGGCAGTCTTTCTGTTTACATTGGTTGCCGGGTTGGCCGTATTATGGGCTGCCGTACAGTCGAGCCTGGATGAGCGTAGTTTTGAAAGTGCAATCCTGCGTACGCTGGGCGCATCCCGAAAACGGGTACTTTCGGGTGTCGTAGTTGAATTTGTAGCCATCGGTTTGCTTGCAGGACTGCTGGCGTCCACCGGTGCCAGTCTTGCCGCCTGGCACCTTGCGGTCAACGTGTTTGAACTCCAGTATCACTTCAGTCCTGGCCTGTGGCTGGCCGGGCCAATACTGGGTATGATATTTGTGGGAGCAAGTGGATTGGCGGCGACCTGGCGGGTGGTTACACATTCACCGGTTAGTGTGCTGCGAGCCACTTAAGAAAACCTGCTCAATATTCAATTTCATTGCTTAACACATTGGTTAACTGGGTTATAATTCGCAAAACAACTATGGGGATAAGAAATGCGTAAAATCAATCAGTCTCTTTTAAGTTCACTCATTATTGCCACCCTCGCAGCGGCTTCATCTGGCCCGGTAATTGCCCAGGAAGAACAACTCATACTTGAGGAAGTCATCGTAACCGCTCAGAAACGCGAGCAATCACTGATGGAAGTGCCTGTTGCCGTCAGTGCAATTTCCGGTGAGCAAATGCACGACCTGCTTTCTTCTGCAGAAAACATCCGCGCTTTGAACGGACGTGTACCCAGCCTCGTTGTTGAGTCATCAAACGGACGTCAGTCACCCCGTTTCTATATTCGTGGACTGGGCAACTACGATTTCGACGTCAACGCCAACCAACCGGTTTTGATGACCTTTGACGAAATCGCCCTGGAGAACTCGGTTCTCAAGGCTATCCCGGTGTTTGATATCGAGCGGATCGAAGTGCTCAGAGGCCCACAAGGTACCCTGTTTGGACGCAACACAACTGCCGGTATCGTCAAGATCGATTCGATCAGACCCGACGCGCAAGAAAGCGGCTATGGCATGGTGTCTTACGGCAGTCGCGGCACAATGGCCATGGAGGGCGCAATCGGTGGTGGTTCAGAAACCGTTTCCGCCAGGTTGTCCTTGAAATACCTGACACGTGATAACTGGATTGATAACACGGTTAACGGAGCCGGCAACGATTTCGGTGAATTCGATGAGAAAGCCTGGCGTCTGCAAGTGCTATTCGAGCCGAATGAGAGTTTCAGTGGCCTGTTCAAATTACATGGCTTTGACCAGAAAGGAAGCCACCCGCAGATTTTCTATGCCAATGCCTTTGAGGTCGGTACAGCGGGTCTGCGAAAGGAATTCGATGAGAAAATCGCCTCACAGGATGCAGCTGCCGGCTTCGAAATGGATCATATCGGTGCTGCAGCCAACCTGGTGTTCACTTTCGGCAGTGGTATGACCCTGACTTCGATCACAGGCTATGACGAGGTGGAAAGCTTCAGTCGTGCAGATATCGATGGTGGTCTCATTGGCGGACCCGAGGTGATCGGAGTACTGGGCCGTCAGGCATTTTTCAACGTGGCGTCAGGTGACGGTCTTAAAGATCACAACCAGTTCACCCAGGAATTTCGCCTGGCACACCAGGTTGGAAAGACATTCTTTCAGTTAGGTGCATTCTATTTCAAGGAAGCACTTGAAGTCGAATCCGTAGATTTTGACACGGCAACAGGCTTACCTTCTGCTTCAACTGTTGTCGATCAGGACACCAAGTCACAGGCGGTTTTCGGTCATGTCGCATATGACTTCAATGATCAATGGACCATGACAGGTGGCTTACGCTACACCAAGGACAACAAGGATCTCGAAGTGATACCTGGCCAAGGCTCTTTTGCCCCTGCCGCGACCATTGAAAAAGATGACGATTATGTTAACTGGGATCTCTCGCTGACCTACAGCGTCAACAATGACTGGATGGTCTATGGCCGTGCCGGTAACGCATCAAGAGGACCGGTTACACTGGGACGATTCGGCTTCACCAGCACTGCCGACACTGAAACATTGACGTCGTTTGAACTGGGTTTCAAGAGCACCCTGTATGATGGACGCATGCGTTGGAGCGCTGACATCTATACCTTTGGCATCGACGATCAGCAGTTAACCGCCACGGGTGGTGTTGGAAATACCAACTCGATACTGAATGCGGATCATACCAAAGGCGCGGGTTTTGAAACTGAGCTGGAAGTATTGATAAGCGATAATTTCCGACTCTCAGGTAATATGAGTTACAACGACACCGAGATCGATGACCCCAATCTTTTGGCGGAACAATGTGGTTCAACGCCCGGTTGTACCGGTCTGGACCCTGTCGTTGATGAATTTGACGGGTTTTTCGGCCCGGTGACGCTGGTCTCGGTCGATGGCAACCCCTTGCCACGGGCGCCCAAGTGGTTGTTCAACGTGGTTTTTGATTTCAGCAAGCCCATCAGTTCAGGTGAACTTTATTTGATAAACGACTGGAACTACCGCAGCGAGTCCAATATCTTCCTGTATGAATCCGTCGAGTTTGTTGCTGAAAAACGCTGGCTGGGTGGTCTCAGAGCAGGCTGGAGGAATCAGTCAGGTCATATGGACATCGCGCTGGTCGGCAGAAACATAACCGATACAGTCACTGCGGATGGTGCGATCGACTTTTTGAACCTGACAGCCTTTGTTAATGAACCCGCGTACTGGGGTGGCGAATTCACATTCACCTGGTAAAAAACCGATTGACGGGCTTCAGGTAGATACCTGAAGCCTGGAACAGCAACATGTCGTAGGGTGGGTAACTTGTTACCCACAGATTTTCTTGTTACCCACCGTTTTCCTTGTTACCCACGGATTTTCTCGTGCGTAACAAGTTACGCACCCTACATCGAGGTTTGGACTACTAAATGTTAAACACCCATCAAAAACAGCAATATCAAAAAAACGGCTACATCGTGCTGGAAAATGCGATTCCGGACTCAGACATCCAACGCTTAAAATCCGAAGCGCTGAATATTGTTGATGCGTTCGATATCAATAAACACCGCTCTGTTTTTACAACTTCCGATCGTGACTCGGGTCGCGATGACTATTTTTTTGACTCGGCGGAGAACATCCATTGTTTTCTTGAAGAAGATGCACTGGACAAGCACGGAGAGTTGCAAAAAACCCCACGCCTGGCCATCAACAAGATTGGCCATGCGCTCCACGATCTGAATCCCATATTTAACTCATTCTGTCGTTTGCCGATTTTCGCTGAGGTTCTACTCGATATTGGTTACCAGGATCCGTTACTTTGGCAAACCATGTACATTTTCAAGCAACCCCACATCGGTGGCGAAGTACGCTGGCACCAGGATGGCAGCTACCTGATTACTGCTCCGGCCACGGTAACAGGTATCTGGATCGCCATTGAAGATGCCAACCGGGACAACGGTTGTTTATGGGTACAACCCGGCGGTCACCGTTCGCGTTTGCGGGAAATTTACCAAGTGGATTGGGCCAAACATGAAGGCCAGTTAACTGAGCTGGATAAAACACCATGGCCGCACGACAATGAGGCCGTACCCGTTGAGGTATCCGCAGGCAGCGTGGTTATCTTCCATGACCACATGCCACACTACAGTTCTCAGAACCTGTCAGAGCACTCGCGGCATGCATTCACGTTGCATGTTGCCGAGAAAAGCGCCAGTTGGTCCGGGGAAAACTGGTTACAGCGCCCTGCCCTGGGTAATTTTGAGCTGTAAGTCGGCTTTTTCTTCATCACTCAGAAACGCCATATCCAGGCCGTCAAGCTGGGACTGGTTTATCTGCTCACGGGTGAAACCCACTGCAGGCGCGGCAATATCATATTCATGTGAAATATCAATTGCACTGATACCCGGGTCATCGGTGTTTAAACAAAATTTCACACCCCGTTCAGCCAGTTGCCTTATCGGATGTGAAGCGTAGTTTTTGACGGTACTGGTGTGCAGGTTCGAGGTCGGGCAACACTCCAGG
>CBDTVF010000047.1:0-11813 GCA_965363775.1 uncultured Gammaproteobacteria bacterium | reverse complement strand
CGGCATCACGCACACTCAAAAATGCCTGCCCTGGCCTGGGTATACCGTATTGCGCTGCCTTCATGGCCTTTGCGCAAGCCTCACCAAAACTCTCACCTACACCCATCACCTCACCGGTCGAACGCATTTCCGGTCCCAGTATGGGATCAACTCCGGGGAACTTCAGGAACGGTAGAATAGCTTCTTTCACAGAATAGAATTTAGGTATTATTTCTTCTGTTATGCCCTGTTCTTTAAGTGTTTTTCCTGCCATGCAAAGCGCTGCAATCGATGCCAATGGTCGACCGGTAGCCTTGGATACAAAAGGCACGGTACGCGAGGCGCGCGGGTTCACTTCAAGGATATAGATCTCATTGCGACGCAATGCGAACTGGCAATTCATCAAACCCACTACACCCAGTTCCAGACCCATCATTTTCATCTGTCTGCGCATTTCATCCTGAATTTCAACCGACAGACTATGTGGCGGTAAAGAACAGGCGGAATCACCGGAGTGCACACCGGCCTGTTCAATATGCTCCATGATGCCGCCGATCAAAACATCCGTACCATCACAGATGGCATCTACATCCACCTCGATGGCATGGTCGAGGAAACGATCCAGCAAAACCGGAGAATCATTGGAAACCTTGACCGCGTTGAGCATGTAGTGACGCAGATCCTTTTCGCCATGCACCACATCCATGGCACGCCCACCCAATACATAGGAGGGCCTGACAACCAGCGGATAGCCTATTTCCTCGGCCTGCACAACGCCTTCCTCTACACTGGTTGCGGTGCGATTGGGTGGTTGGCGCAAGTTCAGTTTTTTCAGCATTTGCTGGAAACGCTCACGGTCTTCAGCAAGGTCGATTGAATCCGGGGATGTACCTATGATCGGCACACCGGCAGCTTCGAGCGGTCGTGCGAGGTTTAATGGCGTTTGACCACCATATTGAACAATCACGCCTTCAGGATTCTCGCAATGGACAATTTCCAGCACATCTTCCAACGTCAGCGGCTCAAAATACAGCCGGTCGGAGGTATCGTAATCGGTTGATACCGTTTCCGGGTTGCAGTTGACCATGATCGTCTCATAGCCCTCTTCACGTAACGCCAGGGCTGCATGCACGCAGCAGTAGTCAAATTCAATACCCTGCCCTATACGATTGGGACCACCACCCAGTACCATGATCTTGCGATTGTCCGTCGGCTCAGACTCGCACTCTTCTTCGTAGGTTGAATACAGATACGCTGTGGTGGTGGAGAACTCCGCCGCACAGGTATCCACACGCTTGTATACAGGGCGTACACCCAGGCTGTGACGTTGTTCACGCAGGACCTGCTCGCTGCAACCTACGAGGCTCGCCAGGCGGGAATCAGAAAAGCCTTTTTGCTTAAGAGAGAATAACCGCCGTTGGTCCAGTGCAGCCAGACCCTGTTGAGCCACTTCTGACTCAGAATTGATCAAATCTTCGATTTGCGCAAGAAACCATGGATCGATTTTCGTCAATGCAAAAATTTCTTCGGCGCTCAAGCCTTCCCTGAAAGCATCACCGACGTACAACAGCCGTTCGGCACCTGCTTCACGCAATTCACGTTTTAATACGGCCATACGATCATCGGGGTCTTCGGTCGTCAACACCGGGCTCAAACCGTCACGACCGGTCTCCAGGCTTCTTAGAGCTTTCTGTAGTGATTCCTGGAAAGTACGACCGATGGCCATGACCTCCCCTACCGATTTCATTTGCGTGGTCAGGCGATCATCGGCTGCCGGGAATTTCTCGAATGCAAAACGCGGAATCTTGGTAACCACGTAATCGATGGCGGGCTCAAATGAAGCAGGAGTAGCACCACCGGTTATTTCATTACGTAACTCATCCAGTGTAAAACCGACTGCCAGCTTGGCAGCGACCTTCGCAATCGGGAAACCCGTCGCCTTGGATGCCAGTGCCGATGAGCGCGAGACCCTCGGGTTCATCTCGATGATGATGACCTTGCCATCGTCCGGATTGATCGCAAACTGTACATTGGATCCACCCGTATCCACACCAATTTTGCGTAAAACCGCAATTGATGCATCGCGTAGACGCTGGTATTCCTTGTCCGTCAGGGTCAGGGCCGGTGCTACGGTGATTGAATCACCGGTGTGAATACCCATCGGATCGAGGTTTTCAATCGAGCAGATGATGATGCAGTTGTCTTCATGGTCACGCACGACCTCCATCTCATACTCTTTCCAACCCAATACAGAGACTTCGAGCAATACTTCTGAGGTTGGTGACTGTTCGAGTCCGCGTTTGACAATCTCGATAAATTCTTCACGGTTGTAGGCAATACCACCACCTGAACCACCCATCGTGAACGAAGGCCGGATAATGGTTGGAAAACCGATCCGTTCGAGGATATCAAGTGCACCTTCAAGATTGTGTGCAAGCTCAGCCCGCGGCGTATCCAGACCAATCTCCGCCATGGCCTGCCGGAATAACTCCCGGTCCTCGGCCATATCAATAGCTTCACGCGAGGCACCGATCATTTCAACGCCGTATTTTTCAAGTACACCTTTGCGAACCAGGTCCAGGGAGCAGTTCAGTGCCGTCTGCCCACCCATGGTCGGCAACAGGGCATCGGGGCGTTCCTTTTCGATAATTCTTGAAACCGTGCGCCATTCAACCGGTTCAATATAGATGGCATCCGCCATCTCCGGATCAGTCATGATGGTCGCCGGATTGGAATTGACCAGCACCACCCGGTAACCCTCTTCCCTCAATGCCTTGCAAGCCTGGGCGCCGGAGTAATCGAATTCACAGGCCTGCCCAATCACGATCGGACCTGCGCCGATAATCAAAATTGTTTTGATGTCAGTTCTTTTTGGCATGTCACTCAGCCCCTGGTCTTCATCAGCGTGATAAAACGGTCGAACAAGGGTGCGACATCATGTGGCCCGGGACTTGCTTCCGGGTGCCCTTGAAAACCGAAAGCACGGCCATCGTTCAATTCAATTCCTTGCAGACTGTTGTCAAACAGGGACCGGTGGGTAGCCCGAATATTGTCTGGCAGGGTTTCCTCATCCAGTGCAAAACCGTGATTCTGGCTGGTTATCAAAACCTGTTTGGTGTCGAGATCCTGAACCGGATGATTGGCGCCGTGATGGCCAAACTTCATCTTGATGGTATTGGCCCCGGCGGCAAGCCCCAGTAACTGCACACCCAGGCAGATACCAAATATCGGCACATCGGTAGCCAATATTTCCCGGATGGCCTCAATCGCGTAATCACATGGTTCGGGGTCACCCGGCCCATTGGACAGAAAAATGCCATCAGGCCGCAATGCAAGAACCTCAGAGGCCGGTGTAGTGGCGGGTACCACGGTGACGTGGCAACCCCGATCACTCAACATACGTAATATATTCAGCTTGATACCAAAATCATATGCGACAACCTGAAATCGTGATGGGGTGGACCTCCAGTTGACCGAATCAAGCTCATAGCTGCCTTGCGACCATTCATAAGGCCTGGTCGTGGTGACCACACTGGCAAGATCCTGTCCCTGCATACCGGGGAAAGCCCTGGCATTGGCCAAAGCCAAATTGTCATCTGCTTGCCTGCCAGCAACAATACAACCGCCCTGGGCCCCTTTTTCTCTCAGCATCCGCGTCAATCGTCGTGTATCAATTCCAGCAATTGCAACGATTCCATGACGTTGCAGGTACTCATGCAATGATCCGTTACTACGCCAGTTGCTGTGCAGCATCGATGAATCTCTAATGATTAGTCCCGCCGCCATTGGCTGCAAAGACTCTTCATCGACTGAATTGACGCCGGTATTGCCGATATGGGGAAATGTCAGGGTAACAATCTGTTTTGCATAGGAGGGATCCGTCAGAATCTCCTGGTAACCGGTCATCGCGGTATTAAATACCACTTCACCTGTTGTCTGGCCTGTAGCACCAACGCTTTGGCCATAAAACAGACTGCCATCTTCAAGTGCCAGCACTGCCTGCTGAGTCAATGTCCTGTCTCCAGATGCGCAAAACGGGAACCAGCCAACAGCCGTTCCCGCTTAGATTTGTTGAGTATTCACTGCCCCCCACCGGACCAAACCAGGCGGGTCGCAATTGTTGCTCTAAGCATTAGAATTCTACTGGAACAACCCAGACCTGTCTAACTAAATCCATAAACGCGGGGTACGTTACTTGATGCATGCGGCGCGATTGTTCCAAGTTTGCACGGATCGTAGGGTGGGTAACTTGTTACCCACGTTTTTACCCATCGATCCGGGTTGTTTACCCATCGATCCGGGTTGTTTACCCATCGATCCGGGTTGTTTACCCATCGACCCGGGTTGTTTACCCATCGACCCGGGTTGTTTTTGATTGAAACATAAATTTCGTGGGTAACAAGTTACCCACCCTACGACTTGTTACGGTTTTACCATCTGCGTAACATTTACGCACCCGAGGCCATTGCGAAATATTCGCTCAGATTGCCGGTATCTACAAAAGAATCATGTAAGCGGGGATCAGCCAGCACCTTCATGAAATCTCCGTACTCCGGGTGATCCGCCTCCCAGACACATTGCTTAAGGAAGTCCTTTCGCGTCCACGTACCCCAATCCAGCATGCGTGAAAAATAGGCACAGTCTGCGCCCATGCGCCTGCTTAACTCAACAAACGCGGGCATTTCGGTATAGTTGGCAAGTTGTACTACAAAATCAAAACGCAGGTATTTTATTTCTCCGCTGGCGCGGAATTCACCCAGACGGGCACAATTTTCCATCAGGGTTTCCCAGTGCCCGCCCCGCCTGGTGATATCGTAGGTCGCTTTTGTTGCTGCATCGATAGAAATCAATACAGTGGCGATGTTGTCATGAATTGCATGCATTCGCCGCCAGGTCTTCGGTGTAAGCAAGACACCATTGGTCTGCAGGTTAATCCGCATATTGGGGTACTTGCTGCCGTCCAGGGTGAATAACTGCTTTCTGAAAACCTTACTTGCAAAAGCATCACCGGAACCGGTTATAGACAGTGTGAATGCCTGTTCCCTTGGTCCTTCCAGATAGGGTTTGAGCAACCTGTTTTGCAAATCAAGACGTGATTGGTATTCCGGTCCCGAAGAATGGTTTATTCGTTCGGTACGGCAACTGGGGCAGATAAGATTACAGGAACGATCATTGCAAAGATGCAGAAATAATGGCGGAGTGTCCAATACGACACTGCGGTTTTTGATGGCAGAGCCGATATCCGGTTCCAACTCACCCTCTTGAAGGGTTGGCAGTGAATCGTTCTGGATTTTTGGGCAGCGGTCGTGCCGGCAATAGCGAAAGCTTCCATCGTAGATACTCTCACGAATCTTCTGCATGGTGTGGCCATTCCAGAGCTCATCCAATGTCCTGTGCTTCAGGTTCCCCATCGGTGTGGGTAACCAGGCAGAACAACAGGTGAAGGCCGTACCATCCTCTTCAAGATCAAGCTGACGGAAGGGGTTAGGGCAAAATCTGTTTTCCAGCGGTGCCTGTTCTTTGTTTCTGATTTTTGCAGAACCAAACAACCCTGAGAATGCCGTTTTGGCAAGAAACCGCTCAGCACGTACTTCAATCGACCGACGCATACGGTCCAGCCAAAATCGACAATTTTGAGCTAAATCTTTAATAACTCACCCGGTTAATCCAGTCCAAGCCAGTCATTGGTTGAATAATAACCGGCTTCCTGCAAGACCAGCCATTCGGCCCGCCCCATGAACAAGGGCACGGGTCACGAGGTCATCCGGTCAAAGAATTCCTTCACGCCTCCCAACCAGGAACTGGATTTTGGGTTGTGATCGGTTTTGCTGGTTTCATAGGAATCCTGGAATTCCCTCAATAATGTTTTCTGACTCTTGGAGAGTCTCACGGGTGTTTCGATGACCACTTTGCACATCAGGTCACCCTGGCGGTGGCTGCGTACCGATTTAACCCCTTTGCCCCTGAGCCTGAACATACGTCCCGTTTGGGTTTCAGATGGTATTTTCAATTTTACCTGGCCATTGAGTGTCGGAATTTCCAGTTCTCCGCCAATCGCCGCTGTGGTGAAATGAATGGGTACTTCACAATACAGGTCGTCACCATCACGTTCGAACAGACGGTGCGCCCGAACCCTGACTTCGACATAGAGATCGCCCGCTGGAGAGCCCGCCTGTCCGGCTTCGCCCTCACCGGCCAGCCTGATCCTGTCACCCGTATCTACGCCGGATGGAATCTTGACCGATAGTGTTTTGGTTTCCCGTACACGCCCCTGACCATGGCAACCAAAACATGGATTCTTGATGACCTGCCCCATACCCTTACAGGCCGGACATGTCTGTTGAACCGAGAAAATTCCCTGCTGCATTCGCACCTGGCCAACACCACCACAGGTTGTGCAGGAGGTTCTTTGACCATCCTCAGCACCACTGCCATCGCATTTCTTACATTCACACATCGTTGGGATGCGAATTTCCCGCGTGATGCCGGTTACGGCTTCCTCGAGGTCAAGCTCCATGGCAAAACGCAGGTCGGATCCACGTTGTTGTTGCTGGCGTGCACCGCCACGTCCACCTCTACCGCCAAAAATATCTCCGAACATATCTCCAAAAATATCACCGACATCGCCGTCAAATCCGGCCGGTCCACGTGCACCCGGGCCAGTGGCCGCATGTCCAAACTGATCATAAGCTGAACGCTTCTGATCATCTTTGAGAACATCGTAGGCTTCCTGGGCCTCTTTGAAATGCTCCTGCGCACCTTCGTCATCCGGATTACGATCCGGATGATGTTTCATCGCCAGTTTGCGATATGCTTTTTTGAGATCGGTTTTATCAACGTTTCGCTGAACTCCGAGCACTTCGTAATAATCACGTTTAGCCATATTAAAGGGGTCTGTATAACCGAAAGAATCGCCTGCCCCTGATTTGAGGTCGAACAACAGTTAATTCAAGCGCGAGATGTTCCTATCGATGAATCGTTCCTGGCAGTCACCGGTTTCCTGTCCCCACTTAAGCTGCCAGGGTGCTCAACCGTAGCCGACTACTCCCAGTCCGGCCCGACTCGCACCGGCCAGGGCGGCTGACACATCACTGATCAGATCAGGCATATGCTCAATGCCCACAGACAGCCTTAGCAGCGTGGTCTCAATACCCGCTTCATCATGCTGCTCGTCAGTATCAACGCCCGCACGTACAGTATTGGTATTTCATGATGATCGCCTTGTTTCCATTTTTTACGTGCGTAACAAGTTACGCACCCTACGTTAGCACCGTCATCCCGGTGCCAATTTTAATGACGGTGCCAATCTAGGTGCCAATTTTTGTAGTTTTCATAAAAAAAGCCCCGGCAGCTGCCGGGGCTTTTTTACTCTAAAACCAGGGGTAATAATTACTTATTTGTCACCCTTGTCGTCTACTTCTTCAAACTCGGCATCAACCACATCATCGGCTGCTGCCTCTGCTGAGGGTTCTGCACCTGCCGCATTAGCTGCTTCGGCTTCTGCCGCCGCCTGCTGGTATATGACCTGGGCAGCTTCTGTCAGCTTGGTGGTTGCAGCTTCAATCGTTTCCTTGTCATCCGCCTTCATGGCTTCCTCGACGCCTTCAATCGCGGATTCGATATTTTTGCGATCGTCCTCACCGAGTTTGTCACCCATTTCTTTCAGACTTGAACGTGTAGCATGGACCATGGCATCAGCGCTGTTACGTGCAGTGACCGTTTCGTGGAACTTGCGATCTTCCTCGGCATGCGCCTCGGCATCATTAACCATCTCGTCGATCTCAGCATCTGACAACCCGGAACCGGACTTGATTACAATCTTCTGTTCCTTGCCAGTTGCATTGTCCTTGGCACTTACATGCATGATGGCATTGGCGTCGATATCGAAGGTGACCTCGATCTGCGGCATACCACGCATGGCCGGAGCAATACCTGCCAGGTCAAAGCGGGCCAGTGATTTGTTGGCACTGGCGATTTCGCGCTCACCCTGCAATACGTGTACGGTAACTGCAGTCTGGTTATCTTCCGCTGTTGAGAAAATCTGCGAAGCCTTGGACGGGATCGTGGTGTTTTTCTCAATCAACTTGGTCATTACACCGCCCATGGTTTCGATACCCAGGGACAGAGGCGTGACGTCAAGCAACAATACATCTTTAACTTCACCGGACAACACACCACCCTGAACAGCAGCACCTAATGCAACCGCTTCATCGGGGTTAACGTCTCTGCGTGGAGCCTGACCAAACAACTCGGTCACGGCCTTTTGTACCATCGGCATACGGGTCTGACCACCGACCATGATGACATCCTCGATTTCGCTGACCTTTAAACCAGCATCATCAAGTGCTGTACGGCAAGGACCCAATGTCTTCTTGACCAGGTCTTCAACCAGTGACTCCAGCTTGGCGCGGGTCAACTTGATATTCAGATGCTTCGGGCCACTTGCATCAGCCGTGATGTACGGCAGGTTAATTTCGGTCTGTTCCGTGGTAGATAGCTCGATCTTGGCACGCTCGGCACCTTCTTTCAGACGCTGCAAAGCAAGTGGATCATTTCTCAGATCGACACCCTGATCCTTCTTGAATTCAGAAACCAGGTAATCGATGACGCGTTTGTCAAAATCCTCACCACCCAAGAAGGTATCACCTGATGTTGAAAGCACTTCGATCTGATGCTCACCATCGACATCGGCAATCTCGATGATCGAAATATCAAAGGTACCACCACCGAGGTCATAAACTGCGACCTTGCGCTCGCCACCTTTCTTATCGACACCAAATGCCAATGCGGCAGCGGTCGGCTCAGAAATCACACGGCGTACTTTGAGACCGGCAATCTTGCCTGCATCTTCAGTCGCCTGACGCTGATGGTTATTGAAGTAAGCAGGAACTGTGATAACGGCCTCGGTCACTTCTTCACCAAGATAATCTTCGGCGGTTTTCTTCATCTTCATCAATACACGGGCGGAAATCTCCGGTGCGGCCATTTTTTTGCCACCGGCTTCTACCCACGCATCACCGTTGTCGGCTTTAACGATCTTGTACGGCACCAGGTCGATGTCTTTCTGTACAACGTCTTCATCAAACTTGCGTCCGATCAAACGTTTGATGGCAAACAAGGTATTGGTCGGATTGGTAACAGCCTGGCGCTTGGCTGACTGGCCAACCAGTACCTCTCCGTCTTTTGTGAATGCAACGATAGAGGGCGTCGTGCGGTCACCCTCTGCGTTTTCAATAACCCGCGGCTCACCACCTTCCATAACTGCAACACAGCTATTGGTGGTACCGAGGTCGATTCCTATAATCTTACCCATTTAAACTCTCCAAAAATTGGCTAATAATTTGATGCTACAAACATGGGGTCTGGCCCATGCTTTTCAATCCTATGGTTTTCTTGAAACTACGACCTTGGCAGGTCTGATCAAGCGCTCATGCAACTGGTAACCCTTTTCCAGTACATCAATGACAGTATTCTCTTCATGCTGATCCGAGGGCAACATGGTCATCGCCTCATGCTGTTCGGGATTAAACACTTCACCGATAGGGTCAATGATCTGCAAACCATGATCACTCATCGCCTTGGACAGCATTTTCATGATCAATTGCTTGCCTTCTTTGAGTGATTCAACACTGGCAGTCGGATCTGATGCAGCTTCCAGTCCACGCTCAAGGCTATCGCGAACCGGCAGCAGGTCATTCATAAAACGTTCCAGCGTACGACGACGGGCTTTTTCATGCTCACGTACCAGTCGTTTGCGAAGGTTGTCCATATCGGCCTGCATTCTCAACATGTCCTGACGGGCCTCAACCGCTTCAAGCCGGGCCGCCTGCAGCTCCGTCTCGAGTACTTCAATCGGGTCATCCGATACAGGCTCTACACCTGCACCACCAGTGGCTTCTGCAGATTCCGTCAGCAACTCTTCTTCAGTGCTTTTGGTCGTTTTATCGTTGTCATTATGTTGCGTTGTCACTTTTTGCTCCTGGGTTGTGGGAAGCTATTCTTCCTACAGTTGCTTTCACGCCCAGATATGGGGATTGGCAACAGCGATTCAAGCAGCGATACTAGAGAGCTTTACACAGAGACGCGCCCATACATGCTCAATCACCTGCACATTCGCAATTTTGCCATCGTGCCAACGCTCGATCTGGACATTCGTGAGGGGTTCACGGCAATCACCGGAGAAACCGGTGCCGGCAAGTCAATATTGGTTGACGCACTGGGCTTGTTACTGGGTGACCGTTCTGATGCAAGCTGGGTCCGTAACGGTGCAGAACGAGCTGAATTGAGCGCCGAATTTTCAATCGAACATAACAACGAAGCCCAACACTGGCTTAGCGAATCTGAGTTATCCGCTAACGGAAGTTGTTTATTACGACGAACCATCAATGCCAACGGACGTTCACGTGCCTTTATCAACGGCTCACCGGTGACGGTCGCGCAAATGCAATCCCTCGGTCAATTGCTGGTTGAATTACATGGCCAGAATGAGCATTTGCGACTCAAGAAAACGGCAGAGCAGTTCAAGCTGTTGGATGGCAGTGGCAACTACGACAAGGAAACCCGGCAGGTAGAACACACTTTTGCCGGGTGGCACATGATCGCCGAAGCATTGAAAACCCTGGATCGTGAGTCTTCTGTTTCAACCGCCGATCTTGAATTTCTGAAATTCCAGCTTTCGGAGCTACAGCAGCATGACATTTCTGTGGACTCCATCACCGCCCTTGCGAATGAACATGACCGCCTGGCTGCCGGTGGTGCCTTGCTGGATGCCCTGACTTTCAGCATGGAGTTACTGGAACCGGATACCTCCACTGCTGGTGGAGGAATCAATTCAGAGCTCAATACCGCGCTGGGTCGGTTACAAAAATTCATTCCATTGGATACTGATATCAGCGAAGCCTGTCAAATGTTGCAGGAAGCCGCGGTGAACTGTGGAGAGGCGATCAGTTCATTGCGCGCTGCGCGTGACCGCGTGGATTTGAATCCGTCCCGTTTTGAGTCGGTGGCCAAAACACTTGGTCAACTGCATGAACTGGCACGTAAACACCGGGTACGCATGGAAGGGCTTGAAGAAGTCATGGAAACACTGACCTTACGCATAGAACGCTTAGGCAGTGCAGATCAACGACGTAAAGCGCTTGAACTGAAATTGACATCCCATCTGGCCAAATACCGTTCAGCAGCCAGGAATCTAAGCCAGAAACGTACTCAACACGCCTCTGAGCTATCAAGCCGGGTGATTGAATACATGGGCGAACTGGGTATGAGGGGTGGTACTTTTGAACTGAAAGTATCCCTGGATACTGAAGCAACACCCTCCCCTCGTGGTGACGATAAGGTGCAAATCAATATTAGCGCCAACCCAGGCATGCAACCTGGACCGTTGAACAAGATTGCTTCTGGTGGTGAGCTATCCAGGATAAACCTGGCCATCAAGGTCGCAACCACCACCGGTGGCGAGTCCCTCACGCAGATTTTTGATGAAGTTGATGCCGGTATCGGAGGCGATACCGCCAACGCAGTAGGCAGGTTGATGAAAAGGCTGTCGGTGAAACGACTGTCAGGCAGCGGGCAAGCCTTATGTGTCACTCACTTGGCACAGGTCGCAGTTTGTGCGACTCATCAGCTACAGGTTCGCAAAGCAACTGGAGATGACTCCACCCTGGTGGATACCAATTTGCTGGATAAAGACGAGCGGGTAGATGAGATTGCGCGAATGCTTGGTGGAACAATTTCAGAACAAAGTCGCGCCCATGCGATAGAACTGCTCACCGCCGCAAAAACTGCAGCGTAGGGTGGGTAACTTGTTACCCACGGGTTAAAACCAGCAAATC
>CBDTVF010000046.1:0-11838 GCA_965363775.1 uncultured Gammaproteobacteria bacterium | reverse complement strand
CCACCACTAAGGTTGCTCCACACAAAAACCATGGCAGTACAGGGAGCCGCTGCCAAAATAATCAGCCCCGCGATATAGCTATCCAGTTGATCCGCAGGTAACCAGCCTGAGAAAAGATTACGTATGAAAATCCAGGCCAGCAAGGCCATTGAGAATGGTTTCACTCCCCAATTGATGAACAACGTCACACCAACACCTTTCCAGTGGTGCCTGACTTCCTGTAAAGAGTGGAAATCTATTTTCAGCAGCATCGGCAGGATCATCAGCCAGATCAGCACCGCTACAGGTATATTGACACTTGCGACTTCCATCGCACCCAGGGCTTCAAACGTGTCCGGTAAAAACCGACCCAGCAAAATGCCGACGACAATACAAAGGGCCACCCATATGCTCAGGTATCTCTCAAAAAAGGGCATATCAGCACCGACCGCACGCCGGCCCGTGGTTTCGCACTGAACACTCACAACTCGACTCCTTCGGACAATTTGGCCAGTAGACCTCGGACTCTCGTTTCAATCTCATCACACGTCGCTCTGAATTGATCCATAATTTCCTCTTCCGTCCCAGTGGCTTTTGCTGGATCAGTTAAAGGCCAATGAACTTTATTTACGCCAGGTGGCAAAATCGGACATTGTTCATCAGCATGGCCACACACTGTGACCACCACATCAGCACATCGCAGCATTTCATCACTGACAATCGTTGATTCCTGACCGGAAATATCAATTCCAGCCTCTTCCATGATCGCAATCGCACTTGGGTTCTTGCCGTGTGCTTCGATACCAGCGGATTGGACTTCAACCCAACCATTACCAATCAGGCGGGTCCAGCCTTCGGCTATCTGGGATCGACAAGAGTTTCCAGTACACAAGTAAAGGACATTGAGGGTTTCAGGCACAGTTTCTCTCCGGACGATTGTTCATTTGGGTTAGTTGTTTTCTGTCGCCCCGGAAAGGGCTCAAGCTATGCAACTGGACATGCATCTGCTTGATGATCTCCTTGGACCAGTCAGGGAGGCTGGGATTGAGCCGATAGTGCATCCATGTGCCTTCACGGCGTGATTCGACAATGCCCGACTCTCGCATCAGTGCCAGGTGTCGAGAAATCTTGGGTTGCGATTCATCAAGTGCAAAAGTGATTTCGCAGACACATGCTTCGCCCTCTTCCTGAATAAGCATCAGTGCCCGCAGACGAGTTTGATCGGAAAGAATACTAAAAAGATTGTCAGGTTCCATCACGGCATTATATGCGCATTGACATATATATGGAATATCAGATATTAACTGATTCTTATAGCTGGTGACTTGTAGATTTATATGTCAATCAGAACTGGTTTAATCGTAGGTTGAAGTGTCAACATCGACTCTTTGCTAGCCCTCAAGAGGCAAAAAGCGATTCAACGATAGGGCATGCAGGAACTGAGTCGCTTTCACATCTGGTTACATCATTCATTGAGATACTTACTCGAATCTGTCTAGGCGTATGTGTGTATTACTAGAAAGAGTAATATTTCCTCCTTTTTTACTCTTTTTCATGTGTATTAGAGCTAGTTTGGCTTATCATTCCGCACCATGGCAACACTGCAAGATAATGTTTAATAACGTTTATTATTTATGAATCAAAAGGTTACACACACTCCCTTAATGCAGCAGTATCTGCGCATCAAGGCCGATTACCCGGATATTATTCTGATGTTCAGGATGGGTGATTTTTATGAGGTGTTTTACGAGGATGCCCGCCGCGCAGCCAAATTACTGGATATCACCTTAACCTCCCGTGGTAACTCTGCCGGCGCACCCATCCCGATGGCCGGTATTCCGTACCATGCACTGGATGGGTATTTGGTCAAGCTAATCCGCAAAGGTGAATCAGCGGCCATTTGTGAGCAGGTGGGTGATCCGGCTACAAGCAAAGGCCTGGTGGAACGAAAAGTCGTGCGTATCGTCACACCCGGGACCGTCACCGACGAAGCGCTGTTATCCGGACGCCAGGATAACCTGCTGGCCGCCGCGGCCCGATTCGGGAAATCCTGGGCACTCGCCTGGATGGATTTGTCTTCCGGAAGATTCCTCGTGCGTCTGCTGCCAAGCATGGATGATCTGGAAACCCAGTTGGAACGTCTGTTACCAACCGAACTGCTAATCCCCGATGACGCAGACTGGGCAGATTCCCTGTCTGGTCGGCGCGGCATGAGCAAACGTGCACCCTGGCATTTTGAACGCGAATCTGCCTACCACCTGTTAACCGAACAGTTTGGCACACGTGATCTTGCAGGTTTTGGTATTGAGGATGAACCTGCCGTCATTTCGGCCGCTGGTGCGTTGCTCCAGTACGCACAGGAAACACAGCGTACCGCCCTGCCCCATTTGCGTGCCATCCAGATGGAGAACCCACATAGTCATCTGCACCTGGATGCAAGCACGCGACGTAATCTTGAGTTGCTACACCATCCGGAAGGCCGTAATGAACACACATTGGCCGGTATCATGGACTCGACTGTGACACCCATGGGTGGTCGTCTACTGAGACGCTGGATTGCTGAACCTATCCGTGATCGTGGACGGCTACAATTGCGCCACAACAGTATCGGTGTCCTGCTGGATACCCGTCTCTATGAGGCATTACGTTTACTTTTTCGCTCTGTTGGTGATATCGAGAGAATTCTTGCCCGGGTTGCTCTCGGTTCGGCGCGACCGCGTGACCTGACAACCTTGCGCCAGGCACTGGGTGTTTTGCCGGAAATCAAATCCGCGCTTATATCCACCCAGCGCGAACCATTGTCGCAGAGTGGGGATGAAATCGATTGCCTGCCAAGGACCCATGAACTGCTGTCTGCCGCGCTGGTTGATGAACCACCTGTCTTGATTCGCAAAGGTGGGGTTATTGCACTGGGTTACGACAAGGAACTGGATGAGTTGCGTAGCTTGTCAGAGAACGCCGACGGCTTTCTGCTGGAGTACGAAGAACGTCAGCGGGAGGAATCGGGGATTCCGGGGCTTAAAGTGGGTTACAACCGCGTGCATGGTTATTTCATTGAGATCACCCATGCACACCAGGACAAAGTGCCGTTGCATTATAAACGCCGCCAGACATTGAAAGCGGCCGAACGTTACATCACCGAAGAACTTAAAACATTTGAAGACAAAGTACTGTCCAGTCGCGAACGTGCACAGGCGCGGGAGTTTTACTGCTACGAGGAATTGGTCGCCACGCTGCAAGCGGAACTGAAACCCTTGCAGGCCATTGCCACCGCTATCGCCAGGCTGGATGTTTTATGTGCATTTACCGAGCGCGCCGTGACCCTGGATTTCTGCTGCCCTGAACTCAGCGAGCAGTCGGGAATTGATATACGCGATGGTCGACACCCGGTCATTGAACACGTTCAATCCGAGGCTTTCACACCCAACAACACCAGCATGAACCCGCAACGGCGGATGCTGATCATTACCGGGCCTAATATGGGTGGTAAATCCACCTACATGCGCCAGACAGCGCTTATTTGCCTGCTGGCCTATACCGGTAGCTGGGTACCCGCGGCAAGTGCTGTTATCGGCCCTCTGGACAGAATATTTACACGTATCGGAGCGGGCGATGATCTGAGCCGTGGCCGTTCCACCTTTATGGTGGAAATGACTGAAACTGCCAACATCCTGCATAGTGCCAGCCAGCATTCACTGGTCCTGATGGATGAGATCGGCCGCGGAACCAGCACCTACGATGGCCTGGCACTGGCCTGGGCGGTGGCCGAGTACCTCGCCCGCCAGGTAAAAGCCTATACCCTGTTTGCCACTCATTATTTCGAGTTAACCCATCTACCAGAGCAACTTGAAGGCGTCCACAACGTGCACCTCAAGGCAGTCGAGCATGGTGACAGTATCGTTTTTCTGCATTCGGTTAATGACGGCCCTGCCAGCCAGAGTTACGGTTTGCAGGTCGCAGCATTGGCGGGTATCCCAAAAAATGTATTGCGTCGAGCCCGTTTTCAGCTGTCAAAACTGGAAAAAGGCGACAACGACAACCCGCAACTGGGTTTGTTTACCACCTATGAGGAACCGGAACCCGAGTTGGAACCGGATAACCCTGTGCTGGATAAGCTGGGTGATATTGATCCGGACGAATTAACACCAAGGGCGGCTTTGGATCTCTTATATAAGCTGAAGTCGCTGCTGGATCGGTAAATTAAATAAGCCTCGCGATACTTAGGGTGCGTAACTTGTTACGCATGGGTTGTTACGCAAGGGGCAAAACCATCAAGGTCGGTAAATCGTGGGTAACAAGTTACCCACCCTACGGTGCCAGTAGTTAATGCCGATGTGTGCGATTAATCAAATTTGTTCTTAAAACGCACAATATTTCGACGCTGGCGCTTATCCGGTCGCTGTTCACGCGTGGCATGCTGTTGACGCTCCAGTTTTCGTTCTTCCACTAGCTTTTCACGCCTGACGCGGCTTTCGTCAGACTCCTCATACAGAGTCCTGGCAACTGTAGCCGGACCACGGCGCGTGGAAGGCTCAACTATGGTGATTACAAACTCTTCTTCACCACGCTGGATTCGTAATTCATCACCGGTATTGATCGTGCGTCCTGGTTTGGCACGGTTGCCATTAAGATGCACTTTGCCACCCGATACTGCTTCACGGGCTACGGAGCGCGTTTTAAAAAAACGTGCGGCCCAAAGCCATTTATCCAGCCTGACAGATGATTCCATGTTTGGAGTTTAAACCGGGAAGGAGATGGTGGGCAATGAATTGCCCACCCTAAAATTTCGCTACCGACCGATGACTGGATCACGGACGCACCGACCAATGACTGGATGACGGACACACCGACCAATGACTGGATGACGGACACGTAGGGTGGGTAACTTGTTACCCACGTTTTTCCCCGTGCGTAACAAGTTACGCACCCTACGGTTTATCCCCGTGCGTAATGAATTACACACCCTTGGTTTATCCCCGTGCGTAATAAATTACACACCCTTGGTTTATCCCCGTGCGTAATAAATTACGCACCCTTGGTTTATCCCCGTGCGTAATAAATTACACACCCTTGGTTTATCCCCGTGCGTAATAAATTACGCACCCTTGGTTTATCCCCGTGCGTAACGAATTACGCGCCTTTTAGCATTAGACGGTTGATGCGCTGTACGAAGCCGGCGGGGTCTTGCAGTTGCCCACCTTCGGCCAGTACGGCCTGCCCGAATAACAATTCTGCCCAGTCTTTCAACTCTTCATCAGACTCGATCACCGATACCTGCTGAAGCAGTTGATGGTCAAGATTGACTTCCAATACCGGCTTGCTGTCCGGCAGTGCTTGCCCGGCCTGCTCCAACATGCGACGCATGTGCATGGCGAGTTCCTGTTCACTCAGCACCAGGCAGGAGGCGGAATCAGTCAAACGCTGGGAGGCACGAACTTCAGAGACTTCATCAGCCAATGCATCGGATAAACGCTTCAACAACGGATTCTTATCAGCGTCTTTTTGCTCCTCGTCTTCCTTGCTTTCACCGTCAGTATCCAGGTCAACATCACCCTTGGCGATAGAACGTAGTTTCTTGCCATCAAACTCGGTGAAGTAACCCATCACCCACTCGTCAATACGGTCAGACATCAACAGTACCTCGACGCCCTTCTTACGAAATATCTCAAGGTGTGGGGAGTTTTCAGCGGCTTTGCGATTTTCTGCCGTGACATACCAGATCACGTCCTGCCCGTCTTTCATGCGGGAAACATAATCTTCGAAGCTTACACGCTGTTCACTGGCAGCATCTGCAGTTGAGGAAAACCTCAGCAGCTTGGCAATCTTGTCCTTATTTGCCATATCTTCGGCCAGACCTTCTTTCAAAACGTTGCCAAACTCGTCCCAGAAGTTATTGAATTTTTCCACCTCTTTTTCGGCCAGTCGCTTCAATAAATCCAGGCTGCGCCGGACCACTGCTGAACGGATTTTTCCAACCAGTTCGTTTTCCTGTAACAACTCACGGGACACATTCAATGGCAAATCGTCGGAATCCACCACACCGCGTATGAATCGCAGATAGTGCGGCAGCAACTGTTCGGCGGCATCCATGATAAAAACCCGCTTCACATACAAACGCAAACCATGGCGTTCATCGCGCTGCATCATCATGTCCATCGGCGCCTTGGATGGTATATACAACAACGAGGTATAGTTCTGGCTGCCTTCAACCTGGTTGTGTGCCCAGCTCAGTGCATCTTCAAAATCATGACTCACGTGCTTGTAGAAAGCCTGGTAATCGTCACTGCTGATTTCAGACTTTTGTAATGTCCATAAAGCAGAGGACTGGTTGATGGCTTCCCATTCCGGTTTCGGTTCTGCTTTTTCCGTCTCGTCATCTTCCGGCACTGGTTGAGCCTTCATATAAATCGGGAAGCCGATGTGATCGGAATACTTCTGGATCAAGGAACGTACTTTCCATGAGGATTGGAACTCATTTGCGTCCTCACGCAGATGCAGGGTCACTTCCGTGCCTTGCTTGGGCAGGTCAACCTGCGAGATCGTGTACTCACCGGCACCATCAGATTCCCAGCGAACGCCTTCAGATGCATCGCTGCCGGCGGCCCGTGTCAACAACGTGACCTTATCCGCAACAATGAATGACGAGTAGAAACCAACACCAAACTGGCCGATCAGGTTTGAATCGAATTCCTTGTTTTCAGCAGCACTTTCAAGAAACTTTTTAGTTCCGGAACGGGCAATCGTGCCGATGTTTTCGACCACGCTCTGTCTTGACATACCAATGCCATTGTCACGAACAGTGATCTGACCGGCTTCTTCATCAACTTCTATTTCGATTTTCAACTCAGAGTCACCACCTAGCAACTCTTCATTCTGCAGTGATTCAAATCTCAGTTTGTCACAGGCATCCGATGCGTTTGATACCAGCTCACGTAAAAATATCTCACGGTTGGAATACAGGGAATGAATCATCAGGTTCAGTACTTCACGCACCTCGGCCTGGAATTCATGTTTTTCAGCACCCGAATCTTCGGTTACTGTCTCTTTGGGGGTAATTGTCTCAGTCATTTGTCGTTTCCGCTAAATTGAATACTACAGCCCAAAGTTGGGTCTGCTGCCCGACTTTCAAGGATATGCGGGAATTAATGCCACCGTAGGGTGCGTAATTCATTACGCACGAGTTATTGCTCACACAATGTCGCGGGGTGCAATGTCATTGCGCGCGGGTTTTTGTATGGGAGGTCAGGTTGGGTTGGTTCGGTAAATCGTGGGTAACAAGTTACCCACCCTACGATGTACGGGTATTAACCCGAGCGAGGATGGAAAGGAATGCCAACCGTAGGGTGCGCAATTCATTACGCACGGGTTGTTGCGCACAAGGTTGAGTTTAATTGGTTTGATAAATCGCGGGTAACACATTATCCAACCCACAAAAAAAGCCCGCGATGCGGGCTTTTCCTGAATGATAGTAGCTGTTTAACCCAGCTTTTCTTTGATACGGGCCGCTTTGCCTTCCAGTCCACGCAGGTAGTACAGCTTGGCGCGACGGACATCACCACGGCGTTTTACCTTGATGGAGTCAATCAGCTTGCTGTGAGTCTGGAAAACACGCTCAACACCTGTGCCGTGTGAAATCTTGCGAACCGTGAAGGCCGAATTCAGACCACGGTTCTTAATGGCTATACAAACACCCTCGAATGCCTGCAGACGCTCGCGGTTGCCTTCTTTAACTTTAACGCTAACGATGACGGTATCACCCGGATTGAATTCCGGTAACTCGCTGGTCATTTGCTCTGCGTTGATTTGCTCAATGATATTCATCGTTCTGTCCTTTCAATGTAAGCCACGTATGGGCTTTAATTATCCTGTTCCAATTCATGACGAAATTCTTTTAACAACAATTTCGCCTCTTTATCTAATTCCCTGCCTTCCAGCAGGTCTGGTCGCCGTAACCAGGTTCGACCCAGCGACTGTTTCCTGCGCCAGCGACGTATCGCCTCGTGGTCGCCGGATAACAAAACTCCCGGTACCGCTTTTCCACCCGTCTCTTCCGGACGTGTGTAATGTGGATGATCCAACAGACCATTCACAAACGAATCCTCTATAGCCGATTGTTCGTCACCCAGCACACCCGGTAAAAGCCGGGTGACTGAATCGATGATGACGGCAGCGGCCAGTTCTCCACCGCTGATAACATAATCACCTATCGACCATTCTTCATCGATCTCGGTTTCAATAACCCGTTCATCGATTCCTTCATAACGCCCGCAAACAAGTATTAAACCCTGTCTGCCTGCCAATTCTTCAACCGCCTCATGGTCCAGCCTGCGACCCTGTGGACTCATCAAACTGACTCGAGTCTCACTGGCGTGTTCTTTTCGGGCCGCACGTATGGTTGAACTCAATGGCTCTACCGCCATCACCATACCCGGTCCGCCGCCATATGGCCGGTCATCCACGGTTCTGTGTCTGTCCGTTGCCAAATCCCGCGGGTTCCAGGTATTCAACTCAACCCGGCCATCCCGTATCGCACGACCGGTGACACCCAAACCTGTTAACTCACCCAATGACTCCGGAAATAGCGTAATCACGTCAATACGCATGATGCTTACCCGCTATCACCTAAAAATCCGGGTCCCAGTCAACCACTATCAAACCGGCTTCGAGATCAACACGCATTACGTATTGTCCTTGGATAAAGGGCACCAGGTGCTCCCGGTCCCCACGGATGACCAGTACATCATTGGCACCGGTTTCCATCATCTTGTCAACCCGTCCCAACACCTCACCGTCGGTGGTATGCGCTTCGAGTCCTTCAAGATCGGACCAGTAGTATTCATCTTCTTCTGTCGGCGGCATTTGATCGCGACCGACAAAAATCTGTTGTCCCACCAGGGCGGCAGCCTGTTCCCGGGCATTATATCCCGGTAACAATGCGGCCATTCCTTTACCCTGTTTTCGCCCGTCAACTAACTTGACCGGCTTTCTATCTTCACCCAGCAACCATGGCTGGTATTCTAAAATCGCTTCCATGGGTCTGGTCCAGGAATGCACCTTGACCCAACCCTTGATGCCGTGAACTGCGGATATATAACCAAGCGCTACCTGCTTGTGTGCGCTTTTCACGCAAACTCCACAACATCAGCCACAAGCCGTTCAGGCAGCGGCACTGTCCCGGGCCTGTGAGACCAGGTTTGCTACCCGCTGGCTGACCTGTGCGCCAACACCAGTCCAGTAGTCAACCCGCTCGAGGTCAAGACGCAGACGCTCTTCCTGACCACGGGCCAGTGGGTTGAAAAAACCAATTCTTTCAATGCGACGTCCATCACGCTTGCTGCGGGCATCTGCTACCACGATGTGGTAGAAAGGCCGCTTTTTAGCGCCACCGCGCGCCAGTCGAATCTTTACCATTCCATATAACCTTTTAATAATGCCAATTTAAATTGGCCGGATTTTACCTTTGACACCATGTCATACAGGCTAAATCCGTGATTGATACCGGCGCATAAAAGCGCTTCCGCTGAGCCGGCTCCACGAAACCGCACATTTTAACCATGTTTGAACCAAAAGAAAACAACCACTTGTGTTTTATTTTCAAACGGGGCCGTCTGTCCATGGACCAGTGATGGCGAGCGTAACACCCGGGTTATAGATATTGACAAACATCCACTCAGCATCAGCGGAAAAACATGCCCCTGCCCACTCACTTTTTGCAGCTGTTTTATGCAGGTTATGGCCGGCGTAACTGGCGCGTAACCCAGGGTTGAGCTGACAAAAAGCAAATAAACTACCAGCCTCATCCAGACCAGCGATGTATTGACCCCGTGTGGACATACCAAGCCGGTCCTCACATATAATCAGGCTGCCCTGTGGACTGACGACGATGTTGTCAGGCCCTGAAAAACTTCCCCGGTCTGATGCCTCAAAAATCAGTTCCACCGTTTTCCGGGCTATATCCAGGCGAAAAACCTGCCCGTCTTCAGCGCCACCCCCGGCTTTTGAGGTGAAATAGATTGAGCCCTGGTGATGAATACAGCCTTCCAGTGCAACAAACGCGGTACCACCCGCTTGCAAACCCTGGTTGACCACTCCGGCACCATCATGGGTGCCAGGTGTATGGCCCTGTTCGGGATCTTTGATATCAACCCAATCAAATGCCATGGGCTTGTTGAGCGGCAGGGCCCCGGTCAGTCTCTTATGACCGTCCACCTTTAACATCTGCAGAGCTCCACCTGCCCGCAACATACCGGGAGTTTTGGGGATATACCGGTACAGACCTGCATCAGGAGCCATATCTTCGGTCATATATACAACACCGCTTTGCGGATCGATCGCCGTGGCTTCATGGTAGAACTGTCCCATGGCCAGGATGGGCTTAGGCTCAGATTCCCCTTGCGGGTGTACTTCAAAAACATGACCGTGAGTTTTTTGAGCCTTGCCTATTTTCCAGAGCTTCTGCTTTAAATCACCACCAAGGCGCATTAGTTCAGGTGTTACCGGTGCTTCTTCACATGAAAGCCATGTACCCCATGGAGTGACACCGCCGGCACAGTTATTGAGCGTGCCACCCAGGCTGATTCTGGAATCAACCAGGCGCTCTGAATCGGTATCAAACCACAGTGTCGACGTTCCACCACCGGTGACATCCCAGGCTTTCCGGGCATCCCCAATCGGTCCGCTTGAGCCTCTCAGTTCGTGGTTACGAATCAAGGTCACGATGCCCGCTTCTTCGGCCACAACACCCATACCATCACAGGCGCCTGGACTCGGATAGCCATCATTCAGCTTTTCGCCTGCCCAGGCCATGCTGCGATATCGGTATCCCTGAGGCAACATTAATAATGGCAAGCCGGTGGTTTGATCGTTGACCGGCAGCAATGGTCCAAGTGCCGGGTGAATACCCGGTGACGCACCGTGCCGGCCCAATCGTGACCAGGCGGTCAGACCCAGGCCCAGGCCACCTGCAGCGACCAGACCCTGTTTTAAAAACCCACGTCTGTCAGTTCGCCCCATGCCCTAAGCCCTACCTGGGGAAACCACCGGGCATCTGGCCCTTCAGACTGGCCATTTTTCTCATCATGCCTTTCATTCCACCTTTGCCGAATTTTTTCATCATGCGTTGCATTTGAGAAAACTGTTTGAGCATGCGGTTGATATCCTGGATCTTTGTACCAGAGCCCAGCGCAATACGTTTTTTTCGTGAACCGCGAATAACATCAGGAAAACGTCTTTCCTGTGGTGTCATGGAGTTGACAATGGCGATCATGCTGATGGTTTGCTTGTCGTTGACACGATTTTTAACCTGGTCGGGTAACTCGGTCATACCGGGCATTTTATCCACCAGGTTGCCAAGCCCACCCATATTCTGCATCTGCTCCAACTGGCTGCGGAAATCTTCGAGATCAAAACCTTTACCCTTTTTGATTTTCCGGGCAAGTTTCTCCGCCTTCTCCTGATCAACATGCCGCTGCACATCCTCGACCAGTGATAATACATCGCCCATTCCCAGGATCCGGGAAGCGACACGCTCGGGATGAAAAGGCTGAAGTGCATCGATTTTTTCACCGGTACCGACAAACTTGATTGGTTTCCCGGTGATATGCCTGACTGACAAGGCGGCGCCGCCACGCGCGTCACCATCCGTCTTGGTTAATATCACGCCAGTGAGTGGCAGGGTCTCGTTAAAAGCCTGTGCCGTATTGGCCGCATCCTGTCCGGTCATGCTGTCGACCACGAACAGGGTTTCATGTGGATTGACAGCCGTGTGCAACTGACGGATTTCATCCATCATGTCGGTATCAATATGCAGGCGACCGGCGGTATCAACCAGCAATACATCGACAAACTGCTTGCGCGCTG
>CBDTVF010000045.1:0-11867 GCA_965363775.1 uncultured Gammaproteobacteria bacterium | reverse complement strand
AGTGCCAGTGAAAACGGCGTTATGACAATCGGATACTGTTCAAGAAAGTGCTGCCATTGACGCATAACAGCCGTCCTTGCTTTCATGGCATTCATATACCCGGCCATATCCAGAGCAGGGGCGCTTCGGGTGGCGGCATAAAAAAACGTCTTAAGTCCTTCACTGCAGTTAGCCTGTATATATTCATCTGAGAACTGCAGAATTTCGGTCGAGATCAGCGAGTTCCAAGAATCGGCCATCTGTTGCGAAAATGGTGCTTCGGCATCCTCGACGGCGTAACCGACCGTAGTGAGGTATTCTGCCGCTTGTTGAATGCCATCGGAAATTACAGGGTGAGGTTGATGACCTGCCGGTGACCTGGTTATCGCAACCCGGATGGGGTGTTTGTGTACTGGGCCGACCAATGGTGCGGGCACCCACCAAGGGTCATTGGCGTCACCTTTCGCCATCACCTTAAGCAGCAACCGTAAATCCCGGACATCCCGAGCCATGGGGCCATCGGTCAAAAACAGCTCACACATGATCGTGCTTTCTATGCCCTGGCTGGCACGGCTGTGATTGTAAGCCGGCACCCGACCCAGGGTTGGCCGGATTGAAGACACCCCACAACAATACGCCGGCATCCTCAGGGACCCACCGATATCATTACCATGGGCAATCGGTGCGATACCGGCAGCCAGTGCAGCACCGGCACCACCGGATGATCCGCCGCAGGTTTTGTCCTCATTCCAGGGGTTCCTGGTCAGACCATACAAATCGTTGTCGGTCTGGAAACGGGTTCCAAAGTCGGGCATGTTGGTTAGGCCAATGATGATGGCTCCGGCCTCTTTAATGTTTTTTACCACCGGAGAGTCCTGGCTTGCGATCAAACCTGCTGATGATTTGATGCCTGCGCTGTTGGGTTGGCCCTCCACATCTACATTGACTTTAACGGTGATGGGAACACCATGGAGCGGGCCCAGTTTTTCACCGTCTTTCACCGCTAAATCGGCTTTCTTTGCCTGCTGTAACGCCTGCCGGGACATATCGATAACCACGGCGTTCACGTGTGGGTTGATGTCATTCATACGATTGATAACAGACTTCGTGGCATCTTCACAACTGATGTGACCGTTTCGAATAGAGGCGGCCAGATCCGAAGCGCTCCACTGCCATAACGGTTTGATTTGTGTCATCGCAACTTCCTTTTAGACCAGTGCCCTTGCGGCACGCGATTCAATGCGTTTGCGCATGATCGCATGCCGGTGCCGGGTGATCGGGAACCTCAGGACGATAAGTCCACTAATAAATGTCAGTACTATTGGAGGGGCAACCATTATCGCCCTGAATCCGGTCAAAACCTGATCGGAGTTTGCGGCGCCGATGGCAGCGTCATAGCCAATCAAGCCGACCATCCCGAAGGCGATGCCCCCTGCCAAACCATTACTAGCCTTATTTACAAATGTCTGAAAAGAGAAATATTTACCAATCCGGTTGACACCCGTTTTCAATAGATCGAAATCAGCGGCATCTGCTAGCAAGGTATTGCCTCCAACAAACCACCCGCTGGCGGAGCTTTGGGCCAAACAGATGAGTGTTAATGTGAGTGGGAAATATTCCATTCCTGGAGGTATGAATGCAATGGGCAGCAGAAAAAGGGGTATGCATAAATTGGCGATCGCACACATCCGGCGTGGTCCAATCCTGTCACTTATCTTTACCCAGAAATAATAGGCCGGCACTGCAATGATAAGAGAGAGTAGACCGATGACGGCAAATCCTTCGACGTATCCAAGTATCTGGGTGAAAAATAAAAAGGCGAGGGCAAAATACATGCCTGTACCGATACCCCACAACAAGGCAGCAGTGAGATAAATGCGAAATGGACCGTTTCGAAATGCTGATCTTAGAAACGGTAATAGCTCGGACTGCTCCTGCACCGCAAGATTTCGGCCCTGGTGAACGAAAACAACCGCCACTATCGTGAACAGGGGTAGCAAAACCAAACCAATCCAGCCAACCCACCGAAGTGTTTCTGGAGTGATCTCACTGGAGAGGAATATCGGCAGGAATGGAATAGCGAATAGCAATGCCGTACCACCGGAGGTCATCATGCTGCGGCACATAAAAATCCGTATCCGTCCCGGCCCGGAACTGGTTAGCTCGACCGCCCAGGCCATTGAAGGGATCTCCATGATTGTCCAACCGAGATAAAGCAGGGCGAACCAACCAAGAAAATAAACAGAGGACGGATTCTCTCCGGGAAAGTAAACAAAATATATCGCCAGACATACGACGACCATGCCGCCCACTACAAATGGTTTCCGCTTCCCCCAAGGCGTTTTTGCCCGGTCTGAAAAATACCCGATCATTGGATCAGTGAATGCGTCAAACAACCGTACAACCAAGGTTACAAAACCCACGGTTGCGAGGCTGAGCCCAAAATGAGATACGTAAATGGAGGCGAGAATTCCGGCGGCAGGACCATGCATCAGCCCCAGAGGCATATACATCAGTGAAAAAAGCCACATCCCCTTAAAGGAAAGGTCATATCCATTATTGCCCGGCTTTTGCAAAATGCTCCTCAAACACGCAGACGAAGATCAACACTTAATTTGCGAATAATACCCAGCATGATAGTCCATTCATATCCTTTTAAACCAAGCAATGGTTTCGCTTTTTCGAATCAATATAAATGACAGGGGTGTAGTGACCTAGCATAATGAGTGAAAGAATGATTTTGGAAACATAAAATTTGTATCAACCTCACAATTTCAAGCTGACGAACATAACAGGCGTAAAACTATGAAGCACACCCCCGGAGGCACTTTCAGAAGGTTGGCAGACGTCGAATTGCGCCAATTAAAGGTATTCAGGTCGGTGGTAGATTGCGGCAACTTTGCCGTCGCTGAGATTGAACTCAATATCAGCCGCTCACGGATAAGTAACCGAATTTCCGAATTGGAGGACAGACTGGGCATCAAGCTGATGGAGCGTGGCCGGGGGCGACCAGGATTTCGCCTGACCTCCCAGGGCGAGCGAGTGGTTCGTGTTACCGATGAGCTTTTCGGATACATTGATCAGTTTGGAAAAGACGTTGTCCGCATCAAATCGGAATACAAAGGCTTATTGCGCATTGCCATTTCTGACGATGTGCTTCATATGCCTGATTATCAGGCGATCTGCGAAGTCATGGCGGCCTTTCAGGACTTGACCACCGATGTGCAAATGGAATTACTCGCTCATGCCGTGGACGAGACGGAGCATGATGTACTGGATGGGCGCGTGGATCTATGTATTGGCGCGGTATTCAAGCGCCGGGCGGAACTCGATTACATGCCGATAGCCAGTCATCGGTGTTACCTCTATTGCGGAAAAAAACATCCACTTTTCAAAGCGCCTGCACGCACATTGGATCTGGATAGAATTGAATTGCAAGACCTTGCCGGCGCCGGCTTCAAGCTGGGTTCAAAGGCAGCTGGTTTCACCGCCAGGTTCCCACTTAAGGCCATTGCCAATCATATGAGCGCACGATTGCTGTTGATACAGTCGGGAGCTTATTTGGGTTTTCTGCCGGACTATTTCGCCGAGCCCTATCAAGAGTCAGGTGAATTGCGGCGGATTCAACCCAAAACCTACTGTTACACAGTAGAAAATGCGATTTTCTTTGCCAAAAATGCCCGTCAGAACAGTTTGGTGGACCTTTTTATCAATGAACTTGAAAAACGGCTAAATCGGAGCTAGAAAAAGTAGTCCAGCTTCTACCGCCTCAGAGGTCAACTTCTCTCTAAAATCCGGGTGGGCAATTGATATCATAGCTTTTACTCTTGAGTGAATGTCCTTACCCCATAGGTTTACTATCCCGTACTCAGTGACAATATACTGTACTTCTGTCCTGGGCACCGTCACGACAGTTCCAGGTTGCAAGGCACAAGAGATTTTCGAGACCAGGCCTTTTTTGGTCAGTGCTGTAGATTTTAATGCAATAAACGATTTTCCATCTTTGGAGTACCTCGCCCCTCGAACAAAGTCGAGTTGGCCCCCTGTGCCACTAAACTGTCTAAAACCTATGGTTTCAGAGCAAACTTGCCCGGTAAGATCAACCTCAATAGTGCTGTTAATTGAAACAAATTTATCATGCTGCCTTATGATATTGGGATCATTTACATAGGAGGCAGCACGCGCTTCAATCGAGTCATTCTTATCAATAAATTGATGTAGATGTTTGTCCCCGATCGCGGTAACAATTACAGATTTACCTTGATGAATATTTTTTTTGCTATTGTTTATTACCCCTCTTCTGGCCAATTCAACCATTGAATTGGTAAATATTTCGGTATGGATACCCAAGTCCCATTTACCTCCCAGAAATTTTCCAATGGCATCGGAAATACTGCCAATACCTAATTGAATTGTTGAGCCATCTTCGACTTTATCGACTATGAAAGCGGCGATCTTGCGGTCATCCTCATCTGTAACAGCGCTGGGAACTTCGACAAGATCACGAGATTGCTCACAAATATAGTCGACTTCAGAAACGTGAATATGAGCATCACAACCATAAACGTAAGGAGTCTTCTTATTGACTTGAACAACTATGGTTTCTGCAAGGTCTTTTGCTTTGGCATTAACCAGTGATCCTGCCGGACCATAGCTCATATAGCCATTTTCATCTGGCTCAGAGCATTCAAACATGGCCAGGTTGCAAGGGTGTTTTTCTTGAATGACTTGAGCTAACTGGGAAAATTGATTGACAATAAAATTGATATTACCTTCCCCATACATGGCTCTTTCAACGGGACCAAGAAAGCTACTGTAATATTGAATGTTATTGCTGGTGTCGCTTTTCAAAAACTCAAAGGGATGAAACATCAAACCTGATACAACTTTAACTCCATGTAATTGATCACGACGTGCATCAACCTTTTTCATAATATCAACAGGTAGGCTGGTCGCTCCGGGTAGCCAAATTCTATCGCCGGATTTAACAACACCGGCCGCTTCTTCGACACTCACCAGTTTTTCTTTGTATTCGTTTTGCCAGTTCATTTTTACTCCATACTAAAATTTCAAATTAAAAACGGTCTTGGCTATCGCACTTCAATTTCCTCGTTGCCCATGGCCTCGGCGTAATCGATTCCATCAGATGAGCAGTATTCGGCAATCGGGGTGCCAATTGGGCCACTGGTGATTAATTGGCCTTGATCTTTTGCTGAAATTCCATCGTTCGACTGCATGCGAACGAGTGTAAACACAAAGGAAATGAGGAAAATCACAGCAATGCCCCAAAAGAAGAAATCAACACCATAGATCTCCATAAAAAAAGCGACCATTATTGGGCCGGTGGTCAATCCAATACCTGAAATCATGATCAAGCTACCGCTCGCCGCGACTATTTGCTGTGGTTCGAGACGATCGTTGGCATAGGCAATACAAATTGAGTACATCGGAATCGCGGCACCACCGAGTAACATCACAGTTGCATAAAACAGCAAGCCATCTTTTGGTATGAAGACAGCAATCATGCTGGCTATAATGGAAACTGCCGACAAAACAGCCAACATGACTCTTCGCGGAATAAGATCTGAGAAATATCCCACTGGCCACTGAAACACCAGACTACCCAGCATGAAACTGGCCATAAACCAGGAGATTAACTTAATATCGACCAGTACTTCACTGGCATAAATCGCTCCAAGACCAAAAATGGTGCCATGTACCATTCCTGTTAAACAGGTGGCAATCGCCGCAAGCGGGGAAGCCCTGCACAACTCGGACACTGACATTTTTGTGGATGACTCAAAGACCGGTGCCGGTTTTGCAGTGAGTAACACTGGAATCAGGCCGAATGAAATAACCACTGAAATCAAAATAAACAAATCGATAGTGTCAGGACTTGAGAGGTTCAACAGGAACTGTCCGGAACCCAGGCCAAATGTAATGACCAACATGTAAACAGACAGGACCCTGCCACGGGTTTCATTACTCGCACGGTCATTCAGCCAACTCTCAGTCACCACGTAAAAACCGGCGAAACAAATACCCGTGACGAAGCGCATGGCCATCCAGACGGGTGCGTTAATGAATAAACCGTGGAACAATATCGAAATGGAAGCCAGCGATGCAAACGCCGAAAACACCCGAATATGACCGACTCGTTTAACCAGGTACGGTGTGATGAGGGAACCGGTAAATATACCGAAAAAATAGCCCGACATGACGACGCCGATCGTAAAAGTTGAGAAACCTTCCATGGTCGCACGTACACCAAGCAAGGTGCCTTGCAAGCCATTGGCAGTCATCATGAATCCTATACCGAGCAAAATTGCCCAGGAGGCTGCCAGGGTCTTCCTCATGGATAAATATCCCAATGGAGTTGCGAACAAAAAACGATAAGTTTGATCACAGGAGGCCTGGAATAAATAGAACCTGCGCGGAGATTCGCGCAGGTTTCATTGAGAGCTTGATTTGTTTCTAAAACCGGAAGTTTACTTCAACTCCATAAGTTAACGGACGTCTGTAGTTACCGGCAATTGCCGTTGGCCATCCGAACGCTGCACCTGAATCCCGTATACCTTGCCAGAATGTCTGGTCATCATTGGTCAGGTTTTGCCCGAACAGGAACACACTAAACTTCTCACCTTGTAGTCCGACCCGGAGATTTAAAATACTTCCACTGTCATTCTCAAATAGCGGAATATTGGTCGCATCTGAAAAGTTTTTACCGGCATAGGTGTAATTTATATTGAACATGGCTTCAAGCCCCGACGATAGAGTCCGAACATAATTCAGTGCAACATAAGCCGAGAAATTTGCCGCTCTTGGTAGTTCATTACCTGCGACAGTTAATGGTAATCCGGTCACCGGATTTGCAAAATCATCCTTGAATTCGGTATCAAGAAAAGTGAGCGATCCCTGGAGCTGCAGCCGGTCAGTAAGATTAGCTGTCGCTTCAACTTCGACACCAACACTTTCAGCGTCACCCGCATTGACGACAAAATCCAACAAGCCCGAGCCATCAATACCGGCAACTTGCCTGTCTTTCCAATCCATGCGGAAAAGATAGGCGTTCAGCATCATACGGCGATCAAAAACAAAAGACTTGACGCCAAGCTCATAATTCCACAGGGTTTCTGAGTCAAACGAATCATCAATTGTCAATCCACCGTTGAAAAACGGGATCAACGGGGCCGTCGAGTTGGCACCACCCGCACGAAACCCTTTGGACGCCTGTGCATAGAGAGTCACATTATCTGACGGGAAATATGTGAGGGCGAGTTTCGGTGAAACTACATCTTCAGATGCTGACGCTGATTGAACTCCCATCGGTGGCCCTGCCAAGGCACCCCAGATTTCAAATTCAGATGAGCGACTGGTATCGAAATAGCGCAAACCACCCAGCAGTTCCCATTGCTCACTGATATGCCAGGTGGCCTCACCAAAGACTGCCCAGGACTTGTTATCAATGATGAAGTAATCCTCAAGAACATCGAATGGGGCGGCAGGCTCACCATCAAGCTTGAAGGTCCAATCACGGTTGTCTTTACGGTAATAACCGCCAACTGTCCAGTCCAGGACGTTGTCACCCGTCGACGAAACCCGGATTTCCTGACTGAAAACTTCATTATTCAGAGTGCTATCTGCCCAACCAGCATCAATCAAACGACCGAATACAAAATAGTTAATCGGAACGCCCAGGTTGGTTGCATCGCGACGACTGGCCAGGTCTTGCTCATAGAAGCCGGTCGCCGAAACGACCTCCACATCGCCGGAATCATAAACAAGGGTCAAAGAAACGGCGCGATCATCCGAGGTGCGTGGTTCGTAAACATAGCTGTCTTTCGTGGTTTGTGTGTTGCCGGAAAAGGTGTCCTGGAGATCTGCATCTGAATGGAAATAGACTAAATCTGCGGTGAAATTGTCCGTCGGTGTCCAGCGCAGCGCAGCCCGCAAATTAGCCACTTCCTCGCTATTGGTGTTCTTCGGATTGCTGCCAAGGAAACCGGGGTTGATGTTATCGTACCAGCCGGTATTGTCGCGATAACCGGCCACAAGGCGCAGAGCGAGTTTATCTTCCGCCAGGGGGATATTAAGCATACCGCGAACGCCGTAGTTTGTACCCCCATGTTTGGTTGAGCCAACCTGACCGGTGGCACGACCGTAGAATTCTGTAGATTCTGGTTTGTTGGTTATGATCCGAATGGTGCCAGCCAGAGAACCATCACCGAACAGAGTGCCTTGTGGGCCACGCAAAACCTCTACGCGCTGCGCGTCATACAAAACTACATCCGGCGTGTTGTCGCCAGTGGTCGCACCCGTCATTTCATCAATGTAAATGCCAACCGTTGGCCCGCTTTGAACGGAGGTAGCGCCAGCGGCGATGCCCCGGATTTCTACCAGGTTGTTACCGGCACCACCATCAATAATATTCAGTCCTGGTACAGCATCGCTGAGATCCGTTACTGTCAGAATACCTGCTTGCTCCATGAAATCCTCTGTCATGGCGGTAAGGCTTATTGGTGTGTCTTGTGCAGCCGTCGCACGTTTTTGCGCTGTAACGATCACCTCTTCCAACACCATGCTTGCCTCCTCCTGTGCGAGTGCACTGAAAGAGAGCACCGTCAGCGCAGCATATAAAGTGGCCAGAATTACTGTGCGGATATTCTGTTGTGTCTGAATTTGCACTTGAGCTCTCATGCTTACTTTCCTCTAGTCATTTCAGGAGTTGCTTTGGTTTGCCGGATATGCCCCCACGAACAGATCAGAATTTCTGCTAAGTCCAGACCTCCGGCGGTCTTTGTTTCTTCTGTATCACTGGCGATATTGGTAATACTAGCGCTGGGAAGGCTCCCGACATATGAAAATTAGCGAAAGAATGGTTTTGGAAAAACGAAACTGTCAAGACAGACGCAAATGCATGATGTGGGTTTGGCATTCAGGTTTGCTTGTTCCAAGCCATCGACATCCATGACCCTGATTTGATTAAATCAGTGAATTCAATCTACCTTCCGCAAACAAATACACTGGAATCTTGCCGGCATCATCAAAGACGAATGCAATATTGGCCAGGCGCTGGTTATCTTCCTGGTAGGTAGCAAATACATTTTTCCCAATCGACACAAGCTTAAGTATCAACGGTGGGACAGGATCAATTTTATAGAGGAGTGTGGCCACGAGGCGGTCATCATTCAGAGTTACTGTATAGATGCTGTTGAAAGACTCATAGCGGCCCGTAAACCGACCCAGATCCGTGTCTTGGGTGCTGTGCTCCGTAGGCTCTGGTTCTTTTGCATCGATGCCGGTCAGCGCAGTTAGCAACTCACCACCGATATTTGCGATCATGCCGGGCTCGACACCGTTTACCAAAACTCCGAAAGCCAGGTTTTGTTCCGGAATTAGGCGCAGCATGGATTCAAAACCCAATGTGGCGCCATTGTGGCTTACCATTGTCGTGCCACTTTGTTTAAATACGGATTTACCCCAGGCTATACCGACAAACTGATCGAAAACACCGGATAAAGGCGACAAACTGAATTGTGATTCTTGCATCTGATCAACAGCGTTCGAAGACAACCAACTCACGCCTGTTCCAGTTTGGCCATGATTAAGATGTGCCTTGGCAAATTTAATAAGGTCTGACGCCGACATCATTAAAGTTGAGCCAGCAGGGGCCTGCCCCAGGGTAAGATAGCACTCGTCTGCAATGCGCCATTTTTTCGATGATTCCGAGTTTAATACATGACCCATAGCAGCGCTGTAGCGCAATACCTCTGTTGGGCGGGCAACAGCGGTTTGCATGCCAAGAGGTATAAAAATACGTTCCTCTATCGCTGAAAACCAGGAAACACCCAAAACCACTTCAATAAGTCGACCAGCAATCGCAAAAGCCGCGTTTGAATAAGAGTATTGTTCTCCCGGAGGGTGTATTTGGGGCAGCAGATTGCAGCGGTCTACATAACGCGCAATCAGGTTGCCCTCTGCCTGAGAATCGTCCGGAAAGAAATCCCCCATCATACCGTTGGTATGATTTAGTAATTGACGAACTGTGATCGTTTGCGTGGCATTGGGATCAGCAATCTGAAAATCCCGCAAATACTGTTTCACGGGTCTGTCCAGTTCAACCCGGCCTTCATCCACCAGTTGCATCACCAGGCTGGCGGTAAACACTTTGGTTATCGAACCAATTTGGAAAATCGAATCGGCCGTGGCGGCCACCCCGGTTTCCTTGTTCAATACACCAGACGCCGCCCGGTACAACCGATTTTTATACCAGATAGCCAGGGATGCCGCCGGTACCTGATGTTTTTCAATCAGTTGATCCACATAGGTTTGTAAATTGTTCAATAAGTCTGTTGGCATCATTTAAGTTCCTGGTGGTTTCACGAAAAGTGTGGATATCTTCAGACCCCTTAGAATCAATGAACAGCGCTAATCCGCAAATAAAGATTCAAGAAGCGGGAAACGGCAATGATGTCGCTGAGTTGTATACCGATCCTGTGCGATGACAGACGCTCCACTCCCGGAATAAATTCAAGAACCTCTGCCTTGAAACGGCTGGAATTCTCTATTTGCAGATCAAGCGGGCCTTCAAGGCGATAGGGTTTAAAGTCACCCAGTCGGTCCAGTGCTCTTGTCACGCTGGCAGCGATTAACTTGCAGGATGCGGGTAGTGATTTTGTTCGCTCCGAAAAGGTGCCATAGGCCCACTTTACGGTTGCCGTTTCAACCGGACCCAACACCTGTGTGGCATGTTCGGTATAAGCATCATCGCCTGAAACCATGATCACCGGGACACCAAAGTGGCCGGCAATCGCGGCATTGATCGTCGTCTCTGACATGACCTGCCCGTTGAGTGTCATTTCGATCACGTCAGCGCTGAACGTATGTGCCAGAACCCCGTGTGTACCACGGCTTCCCACGTGGTAACCTAGAAGCAGGGCACCATCGTAGGATCCAAGCTCGACGCCTTGCGACATCATCAACTCACGCGGCCAGGAGCGTACGAGTTGCACCGGTTCGGGTAGCTCCTCAAGCAGGATGTTATCTGCATGAAAGTGAGCATCGGCAACGACGATTTCCTCCACGCCAGCGGCCAATGCAGCATCGCAAGCCGCGACAACCTCGCTCGTCATCCATTTACGCGCACGTTCATAGTCGCGTTCGCCTGGAGCATATTGCGCCTTGGAAACAACGCCCACTACACCTTCCATGTCTGCTGAAATAAAAATTCGTCGATGTTTCATTTAACAAAACCTCTGCTCTGATTCTCAATTTCAATGTGTTCGTTTAAACCTGGCGGCTCGAAACCAAAGATCTGCGCATAGAAAGACAGCTCTGCCTCGATGGCCAGAATAATCGTCCGTTTTTGTCTGAAGCCATGCTGCTCACCATCGAATTCAATATAGGCACATGGTAGCCCTCTATTTCGCACAGCCTGCATAATCACGTGGGACTGTGATGGAGGTACGACCTTGTCTTCAGCCCCTTGCAAGGTCAGCAGGGGTGCGTTGATCTGCTTTGCAGCAGAAACCGGGGAGCGGTTGATATAGATTTGACGATGCTCCGGCCAAAGACCGACCAGGTGTTGAGTGTAATGGCTCTCAAACTTGTGGGTATCACAAACAAAAGTGGTGAGATCACTGATTCCATAGAGATTGGTGCCTGCACAGAAAGTATCACTGAAAGCCAGCGCAGCCAGCGTGGTAAAACCGCCTGCACTGGCACCCATGATGATGGCACGGTCTGGATCGACCAGTTTTTCTTCAACGATGTAGCGCAAAACCGCCACTGCATCTTCGACGTCAACCAGCCCCCAGTTGCCATAGAGGCGCTGACGGTATTCGCGGCCATATCCCGTACTCCCACGATAATTCACATCGAGGAGCGCA
>CBDTVF010000044.1:0-11950 GCA_965363775.1 uncultured Gammaproteobacteria bacterium | reverse complement strand
GGGGGCATCTGGGTAGCTCCCTTCGGGCGAACCGTGAAGCGGTCGTTCGCGGTGTCGCCTAAGGGCGCCTACTCTTGGTACGCCTCTGGGCAAGGACCAGGCCATTGCCGGCGAGACGTGCCTTGCGCCCAACCACTTCACGACTCGCTGAACCCTACACTATAGGTTTGACATGACACAAGGTATGAGTGAGCACTTACTGATCCTCGTCAGCACGGTACTGGCGAACAATTTTGTCCTGGTTCGCTTTCTCGGCTTGTGCCCGTTTATGGGTGTTTCAAACAAGCTGGAAGGCGCGATGGGTATGGCGGTCGCGACCACCTTTGTCCTGACCCTTTCGTCAGTATCGAGTTACCTGTTGCACCAGTACCTGCTCAAACCGCTTCAGTTGGAATACCTTTCCACGCTGAGCTTCATACTGGTCATCGCCGTTACCGTGCAACTGACTGAAATGTTCATGCGCAAAAGCAGCCCCGTGCTTTATCGCGTACTTGGGATATTTTTGCCATTAATCACCAGTAATTGCGCGGTGCTCGGTGTAGCCCTGCTGAATGTTCAGGAACAACACAATTTGCTGCAATCCGCCTTGTATGGCTTCGGCGCTGCGGCCGGATTTGGGATCGTACTGGTTTTGTTTGCTGCAATGCGTGAACGCATCGCGACAGCGGACGTACCTTTACCGTTTAAAGGCGCGCCCATCGGCCTGATCACCGCCGGAATGATGGCGCTGGCATTCATGGGGTTCAACGGACTGGCCAACTTATGATACTCAGGCCATCAACCAGCAGTTTTCCAACATGTTAATTTCCATCCTTGTATTGACAATCCTGGGGCTAATTTTCGGTCTTGGCCTGGGCTGGGCCGCCAACCATTTTCGTGTCCGGTCCGACCCCGTCGTTGAAAGGATTGATGCGCTGCTACCACAAACACAGTGTGGCCAGTGTGGTTACCCCGGTTGCCGGCCTTATGCCGAGGCCATATGCAAGGATGAAGCTGACATCAACCAGTGCCCGCCCGGTGGTGAAGCCGGCATACGGGCATTGGCTGATCTGCTTGGTCGTGAACCCAAACCTCTCAATCCGGAAAATGGCGAAGAGGCAGCAAAAACCGTGGTACTCATAGACGAGTCACGTTGCATCGGTTGTACCTTGTGTATACAGGCCTGCCCGGTCGATGCCATCGTCGGCGCGGCGAAGCTGATGCATACGGTGATCAAATCCGAATGTACCGGTTGCAACCTGTGTCTGCCGCCCTGCCCGGTAGACTGTATTGATATTATTGAAGTTGAAACAGACATCCTGCGTTGGCGAAAACCCAGACCGCGGACGGATCCGGGTCTGGACCTGGTGGTAATGCAATGACGTCTGCCAAGCGGATTGAAGCGGGTAAACACATCCACCGTTTTCATGGTGGTCTGCGTCTGCGGCACAACAAGAAAATATCTTGTCAGCTTGCCGTAGAACGCCCTTCCTTACCTGAGTTGCTGGTCGTACCATTATTGCAACATGCTGGTGACATGGCCCAATTAACCGTCAAGGTGGGTGACCGGTTATTGAAAGGCCAGCCAATCGGACAATGCCAACCCTGCGCGGCGGTCCATTCACCCGTTTCAGGCGTTGTTGAGCATATTGAAGACAGACCCATGTCTCACCCATCAGGCCAGGCGGGCCCATGCGTGGTTATCAGACCTGATGGGAGAGAGCAATGGCTTGAACTCAAACCCATCAGCAACTGGCGAACCGCCAGCGCCAACAGCCTGATAGCACAATTTCAGGATTGTGGTCTTGTCGGTCTGGGTGGTGCCGTGTTCCCCACCCACGCAAAAGCCCGTGACGGCCGTGAGCGGAAGATTCACACCCTGATCCTTAATGGCGTCGAATGCGAACCCTATATCAGCTGTGATGAAATGCTGATGCGTGAACAACCCGACAGAATCATTCTCGGTGCGCGGATTTTACGAAGAGCACTCGGTGCCAAACGGGTGGTCATATCGATCGAAGACCAGATGGGAGCGGTAAAAGAAGCCCTTAGCCATGCCGTAGAATGTAGCGACTGCAAAAACATCTCGGTGATCAAAGTGCCGAAGGTCTACCCGGAAGGTGGTGAAAGACAATTGATACAGGTACTGACCGGACTCGAAGTACCTGCAGGTGGCCGGCCATCAGACCTTGGTATGGTTTGCCAGAATGTAGCCACTGCCGCCGCTGTTGCCGATGCTGTTGTGGAAGGCAAACCGTTGATCGAGCGCTATGTCACCGTTACCGGTAACGGAATCTCGCAACCACGTAATTTCCAGGCATTGCTTGGAACCAGTTTTTCACACCTGGTGGAGGCTTGCGGGGGCTACACGGATGATGTCGCACGTCTGGTGGTTGGTGGACCCATGATGGGATACCCGGTTGCCACGGACGAGACACCGGTGGTCAAAAGAAGCAATTGCATACTGGCGCTTACAAGCCGGGACATCGCAGAACCACAACCGGAAATGCCATGTATCCGTTGTGGCGAATGTGCCAGGGTTTGCCCGGCTACACTACTGCCACAGCAATTGCACCTGCAAGTCAGAAATGGACTCTGGGAACAGACAGAGGAATATGGATTGTCCGCCTGTATTGAGTGTGGATGCTGTGACTATGTTTGTCCAAGCCACATACCGTTGGTGGAGTGGTTCCGTTATGGCAAGAGTGAACAACAACGCCGTGCCCTGGAATGTGAGGCAAGCGACAAAGCCCGCAAACGCTTTGAAGACCGTGAGGCACGCTTGCTGAGAGTCAAGCAGGAACGTGCCGAGAAGATGACACGCCGGAAAAAACGACTCAAAGACAAGTCCTCTCAGCAGGATCGAATCCGTGCATCAATCGATCGGGCAAAAAACAGGATCGATATAAAACAAAACGCCACAAAAGCCGACAGCATCGTTGGAAATACAGATGACACGTAATTTTCAGACCAGTGGTGCGCCACATATGCCACCCCAGACAAGCGTTGCCAAGGTCATGGTGATGGTGCTGTTCGCGCTCCTGCCAGGTGTGCTTGCTTATAGCTGGTTCTTCGGACCCGGAATCCTGATACAAATCATCCTTGCTACAGCTTTCGCACTTCTGTTTGAAGCCATCATGTTGCGTTGGCGTGGCCGGCCATTAAAACCCTTTATCAATGACTACAGTGCAGTAGTAACCGCTGTTCTGTTCGCGCTATGCATACCACCACTCGCACCATGGTGGATCAGCTGTATTGCCATGTTATTCGCCATTGGTTTTGCCAAACACCTGTACGGAGGCCTGGGCCAAAATGTTTTCAACCCGGCAATGGTGGCTTATGTTGTGGTTCTGATCAGTTTTCCCCAAGCCATGACTGCCTGGCTGCCGCCACTGACTCTTGCCGAGCATGGCTTCGGTTTGACCGACAGCCTGATCACCATTTTCACCGGGCAGGTGCCCCTCAAGGGTGGCTGGGATGCAGTCACCCAGGCAACCCCATTGGACGCTCTCAAGACCGGTACAGAAGCCGGGCTTCTGATTTCCGATATCCGTCATTCACCAATTTTCGGCAGCATCGGTGGTTTGGGCTGGGAGTGGATTGCTGGCTGTTTCATGCTGGGTGGGTGCTTTCTTCTGTACAAGCGCGTGATCAGTTGGCAAGTACCCCTGACGGTTATCGGCAGCGTGCTGCTGTTGAGCCTGCCTTTCTGGCTGGCTGACCCGGATAGCAACCCGTTGCCATTCCAACACGTATTTTCAGGCGCAATCATCCTGGCAGCATTTTTCATCGCCACCGACCCTGTCAGCGGTTGTGCGAGCAACAGGGGGCGTCTGATTTTTGGTGCCGGTGTCGGCATCATTACGCTGGTGATCCGACGTTGGGGAGGCTACCCGGATGGTGTGGCATTTGCCGTGTTGCTGATGAACATGGCAGCGCCATTGATCGACCGGTATACGCGACCAAGGATGTACGGCGAATGAGCAGTGCAAACCATCCCGTCATCCGCAGTGGTTTGCTGTTGGGCATCATTGCTCTTTTGGGAACGGCTTTGCTCGCCAGTGTTAATGCGTTGACACATGAGCGCATCCTTGAGCAGGAAAAACGCCGTATGCTGCAACAACTCAATGAGATTGTGCCGGTCACCTCATTTAATAATGATCTGCTTGAAGACATGATTGAGATTAGGGATGAGGCACATTTTGGCCACTCTGCACCGGTGACGGTTTACCGGGCCCGCATGGGTGGCCAACCAGTGGCGGTTTTAATGCTGGTAACTGCTCCGGATGGATACAATGGTGATATCCGGCTTTTGGCCGGTATTGATAGTAACGGCACGGTTATCGGCGTGCGGGTTGTGTCTCACCGGGAAACACCCGGTCTGGGTGATCCGATCGAGATTGAAAAGAGCGACTGGATACTGGATTTTGGGGAGAAATCCCTACAAAACCCGGGAAAAGGAGGATGGGCGGTTAAAAGAGACGGTGGTCAATTCGACCAGTTTACGGGTGCAACTATTTCACCCAGGGCCGTGGTCAAAACCGTTCACAACACCTTGGTATATTTCCAAGCGAACAGGCAAATGCTTTTTGACACAGCATCACAGACGGTAAGCCGGGATGACTGAGAACAATTTGAGACAAATACTGTTTGATGGTGCCTGGCGGCAGAATACCGGTCTGGTCGTTTTGCTGGGTCTGTGTCCCCTGCTGGCGGTCACCAATACCGTCATCAACGGTCTGGCCCTGGGTCTGGCCACCATGCTGACCTTGATGTTTTCCAATCTTTCGGTATCTCTCATGCGGGGCTTGCTAAAACCCGAGATCCGTATTCCCGCATTCGTACTGATTATTGCCTCGACAGTGACTGTTATCGAATTGTTGATGCATGCTTTTTTCTATGACCTGTTTCGGATACTGGGCATATTTATTCCATTGATCGTAACCAACTGTGCAATCATCGGTCGTGCCGAAGCCTTTGCTTCAAGGAATAGCCCGCTAGCATCACTACTGGATGGTTTTGCGACCGGTCTGGGCTTCTGTATCACACTGGTTTTGTTGGGTGCATTGCGTGAACTCACAGGAAGGGGAAGCCTGTTTTCCGGTGCAGACATGTTGTTTGGAAACTGGGGCCAACACCTGACACTGACGATCATCCCAGAGCACCCCGGCTTTTTACTGGCCATGTTGCCACCGGGTGCGTTTTTCGGCCTGGCATTGCTGATTGCATGCCGCAACGCCTGGGAAGCGCGCAAAACCGAAACCCAAAAAAATACTGTTAGCAACCTGATACCTGAAACCCATGAAACTTGAAGACCGCATAGAATTTTTCCGACGTTTGCAGGCCATTGACCCCCATCCGACAACAGAGCTGGACTATCGAACAACCTTTGAATTGCTGGTTTCGGTCATTCTGTCAGCGCAGGCCACGGATGTCAGCGTCAATCTTGCCACGCGACGCCTGTATAAGGTTGCCAATAACCCAAAGGCCATTCTTGATCTTGGAGAAGACACGCTGAGGGACTATATCAAAACCATAGGCCTGTTCAATTCAAAGGCTAAAAACGTCATTCTCACCTGTCAGTTCCTGTTGGAGAAACACGACGGGGAAGTACCTTCAAACCGCCAGGAACTGGAAGCTTTACCTGGCGTGGGGCGTAAAACAGCCAACGTCATACTCAATACGGCCTTTGGTCAACCCACGATGGCCGTGGATACGCATATTTTTCGTGTCGGCAATCGAACCGGTCTCGCCCTGGGCAAAACACCCCTGATCATTGAGCACAAACTATTGAAGAGCATACCGGAGCAATATCTGCTTGATGCACACCACTGGCTGATCCTGCATGGCCGTTATGTGTGCAAGGCACGCACACCCCTGTGTGCTGAGTGCATCGTGCGTGATCTGTGCAGAACCGGAAAACAGAAAGGATATTGAGTGAATTCACTTCAACCTGACGCAGAATCTGACCGTTTCAACCCATCGCTTCAAGAATTTTCAAATCAAGTGTAATAATCTTCTGCCGTTACCGGTCATATGACCTGAATACGGATTATTCCTTTTAAAACATCGCCTGTATTGCTAGGCTCTAAGGGTAACCCGATGAAATATCAACCCTTCTGCTTTGCATAAGGGCGATGCAAATAACTCTTAAACGGGTTGTATTAATGAGCGCTAACCGCGCCTCGAGTGATCATTCCCCGCGCTTTTTGCCGGGTTTTTATTAAACTGTGGAGGTTCTACTAAATGGCTATTAATTCAAAGTTCGTTAATCCTGTTGCTGCCGCTGTCGGCGTGGCTTTTGTTTCATCTGTGGCTGCATCAACAACCGAGATTGCCGCTGACAACCCTTTCTCAACCACTGATCTGGATGCCGGTTACCAACTGGCGGGTGAAAAGGGTAAAGAAGGAAAATGTGGTGAAGGCAAATGCGGCGCGGATAAGGGCAAACAAGGTTCCTGCGGCGAAAAAGGCGCTGAAGGATCTCATGGCGAAAAAGGCGCTGAAGGCTCCTGTGGTGGGAAAGGCCATGAAGGCTCTTGTGGCGAAAAGGGTATGGAAGGCTCTTGTGGCGAAAAGGGTATGGAAGGATCTTGTGGTGAAAAAGGTATGAAAGGATCTTGTGGTGAAAAAGGTATGGAAGGATCTTGTGGTGAAAAGGGTAAAGAAGGCTCTTGTGGTGAAAAGGGTAAGGAAGGATCTTGCGGTGAAAACGCCTGAGATCTGACCCTGTGAGTCGCCGTACACACCCGGTCACGGGTGCGGGACTTGGTTTGAGGCGGGCCCTTTTGGGTCCGCTTCAGTCATATAATCCCGAAATACTTGCCGATAATGTCAGTTTCATGGAGGTCGCCCCCGAAAACTGGATCAATGTCGGTGGTCAGAGACGAAAGTTTTTTCGTTACTTCACTGAACGTTTTCCTTTTGTCTGCCATGGACTTTCATTGTCCATCGGTGGTCCATCACCGCTTGACCAGACTTTTATCCGAAAACTGCGACTGTTTATGGATGAGTTTCAAATCCGGGCTTATAGCGAGCACTTAAGTTACTGCACCGATGACGGTCATCTATATGACCTGATGCCTATTCCCTTTACCGGGGAGGCCGTCAGCTATGTTGCCGGACGAATCAAACAGGTGCAGGATATGATTGGTCAGCGAATGGCGATTGAAAATGTATCGTATTACGCAGCACCCGGTGCGGAGCTCAGCGAGATAGATTTCATCAATGCGGTGATCGATGAGGCGGATTGTGACCTGTTACTGGATGTTAATAATATTTTCGTCAACAGTGTCAATCATCGCTATGACCCCGTTGAGTTCTTACAGGCATTACCCGGAGAGCGGATTGCCTATGGTCATATCGCCGGTCACTACAATGAAGCTGAAGATCTCATTGTAGACACACACGCGGCGAATATTACCGGCGATGTCTGGGACTTGCTCGACAAAGCCTATGAGTTCTTTGGCGTATTTCCCACACTGCTTGAGCGGGATTTTAATATTCCGCCTGTGAGAGAATTGCTCTGTGAGGTTCAAAAAATCAAGGCCATCCAGGACAAATGGGGCCCTGATGGGCAAACCAATGAAAACCAAACTGAAAAACACGAAAATGGTCGGCGACAGAGCGCCTGAGGCACTGGCCAGGTTGCAAGAGGAATTTGCAGCCCATATCCGCGACCCTCAGAACGTGGCTGCGCCTGAGGGTATTGAAGACCGGCGGATGGCTATCTATCGCGATCTGTTTTTCAACAATATCTGCAGTTTCATATCCGGTAATTTTCCCGTACTGAGAAGTCTGTACAAAGAAACAGAGTGGACCACTCTGTGTCGCGAGTTTTACCAGGATTACCGCTGCCACACACCGCTGTTTCCCGAGGTGCCACGTGAATTCCTCCAGTATCTTCAAAATCACCGTCAAAACAAGGATGGTGACCCGGCTTTCATGCTGGAGTTGGCCCACTATGAATGGATAGAGTTGGCTTTGTCTCTTGACGAAACAGAAATCGACGACATTGAAGTCAACCCCGATGGCGATCTGTTAAATGGTATTCCCGTGTTGTCCCCGTTGGCCTGGCCCTTGAGTTACCAATACCCTGTTCATCAAATCCGTGCCGATTTCCAACCGCAAACCCCGCCAGATGACGCGACACACTTGCTGGTCTGGCGACAACGGGATTACGGCATAAAGTTCATGCAGCTCAATGATGTTTCATTATTACTTTTACAAAAACTGAAAGAAGAACCGGCCCAGTCGGGTCTTGATTTGTTAACAGCGATTGCCGGAATCATCAAGCACCTTAAACCGGAGGTGGTTTTGAAAAGCGGCCTTGGCTTGTTGAATGAACTGAAACAAAAACAGGTCATTCTCGGAACCCGACCCCAGGTGCCTGCCACTTGACAGAGTTCGGGTTTATTTAATCGGGGCTTGCTTCGGAAACAGGTGCAAATATTATGGCGGCATTCAAATTCTACGACACCATCACATCCCGTTTGCGCATGTCCGGCGACTATGTCTGGCCACTGGCACTCAGACTGATCCTGGCCTGGGAGTTCTATGAAGCAGGTATGAGCAAATTGCAGGGCACGAACTGGTTTGCTGATATCCCATGGGCAGGTTGGCAAAAAGGTTTTTCATTTCCATTTGACCAAATCCCCGTCGATCTGAATTGGTCTTTGGCAACTTTCAGTGAATTGGCCTTTGCTGCCTTGCTGGCACTGGGCCTGTTCACGCGTTTCGCCGCAATTTCACTGGTGGTGGTTACCGCCGTAGCGACCGCCGCGGTTCACTGGCCAGCTGAATGGAGTAGTCTGGCAGAATTGTGGAGCGGCTATGTCATTACCCCTGATGGTACCGGCAATTACAAGATTCCCCTGTTATTCGTGGTCATGTTACTGCCCCTGGTCTTCCATGGCGGTGGCAGACTCTCCCTTGATCACCTTTTCATCAACATAACAGGACGCAACAACCAACTGAATGACCGAACCGGCGGACTGCAGTCCGCAGGTCTGGCTCTGCTGGTTTTGAGCCTTGCGACCATTTGGGTGGAACCCATGTGGGGCATCAGCTTACTGGTTGCCTCAGCCCTCGCGATGTTGATACCTGAAATGATTGGAAAAGACTGATCCTACGTTTTAGGGTTGACACTACACTAGTTTATTCACCCTGGGTGGCAATAGCCTGCAAAAATGGAATGTCCACTGGATTGACTTCATAACCCTGCTTGCGAAGCAGATTGATGAGTCCCTTTTTACCGGGCAGGTGCAGGGCACCCACAGCTGCGAATACCGTGTTGTGTTCAAGCTGGGTTAACAGGGAATCGGCCATACGGAAGTTTCGGGCATTGATACCGGATTCCATGAAATAGTCACTGGCCTCATCACCAACAACTTCTAATTGTTCCTCGGTCAGTGATTTGAGTAAAACCAGGTTGTTCTCCAGATAAGTATTAACCATCTGGTCATGGACTTCGGTGACCTGGGAAAAATCTGCCACTGCCTGATCCAGCAGCGACAATTGCATCGACATCGGCATTTCTTCCAAAAACGAAAGTTGTTGCTTAAGCGTTTCCAGACCCACCACATTCAGACCGCTGCCGGATGCCCGCAGCGAAAGCGACAAATCCATGAAAAAACCGGTTTCCGGTGGTGGAGTGCTCAACGTCATCATGGCTGCCCAGGGCTTCATCTGGTTGATAAAGTCCACGGGCAAGCTATAGGTGGACAGGGTTGATGCCAGGTTCTTGAAGCGCTCAGCACCAATCACAGACTCAAGGGTTTGCCCCGCTGGATAGTGCATATATTCATTCAGACGGGCCAGTGTCGGCAAATCAGGGACCAGTTCCATCGCAAAAACACGGTTGCTTCTAAGCCTGCTAAGCAAATCCGCTGAAAAATCCAGCACACGCGGGTCTTCGCTGTGTATTGTGCCAAGTAAATAACCGACTACCTGATCGCTTTTGTGAATGGACCAAAAAAGTGCACGATCGCTATCCTGTTCCTGGTGAGCCAGAACCATCAATGGGACAACTGACAACAACAAGGCCAGCACCAGGCTGACCAATACTGGAAAACGTCTTTTTTTACGTGGCATTTTGAAGCGCATTCCCTTATTCTCGCAGGCTTTATTACCGGAATCCAATATGCATCGAATTGCTGATCGTTTCAGGGGTTTTTTACCCGTTGTTATTGATGTCGAAACAGGCGGATTCAACGCAAAAACCGACGCGATCCTGGAAATAGCTGCCTGCATACTCTGCATGGATGATTTTGGGCGCATCAAGATCGCTGAAACCATTGCCGCAAATATTGAACCTTTCCAGGGTTCCCGTATAGAACCGGCCTCACTGGAATTTACCGGCATTGATCTCAATGACCCTGAACGAAAACCTGTCACTGAAAGGGCGGCGGTAGAAAAAATATTCACACCCGTCAGACAGGAATTGCGTGCCACCGATTGCCAGCGCGCAATACTGGTCGGACACAACCCCGCATTTGACCTGGGTTTCCTCAATGCGGCTATCGCCCGCGTGAACTACAAACGAAATCCATTCCACCCTTTCAGCTCCTTTGATACGGCAACGCTTGGCGGTCTGGCCTTTGGGCAAACGGTACTGGCACGCGCCGTGCAGGCAGCAGCAATCGAATGGGATGAGTCATCGGCTCATTCAGCTGAATATGACACGGTGAAAACGGCTGAATTATTCTGTGCCATTGTTAACCGCTGGAAAATTCTCACAGGCTTATAAAACCGCCTTAAGGTTCAGCTCCGCTGCCACACCCAATTTGCCTGCCAATTGCGCCGCCCTGGCCCTCAGTTCGGCTTCATTGTCTGCCGTCACCGTCACATGACCGATCTTGCGTCCGGCACGTGCTGTCTTGTGATAATCATGCCAATGCAGACCGGCAATGGGGTGCTGATCAGGGGATTGCTGGTTTGAACAATCCGGCATTTCACCTAGCAGGTTGAACATCAATGTATGCAGGCTGTTTCCTGTATCACCCAGCGGCAGGCCGCAAATAGCACGAAGATGGTTGTCAAATTGGGAGAAGTCTGCGCCATCGATGCTCCAATGACCGGAATTATGCACCCGGGGTGCAAATTCATTGGCCAATAGTTCGTCGTCTTTGAGGAACAACTCCAATGCCATCACACCGGTATAGTCGAGATGATCGAGTAATCGTTGTATCAAATTCTCTGCACGTCCCTGTAACTGCTGCTCAAAAGCCGGGACCCTGCTGACGGCCAGTATGCCATCCCGGTGCAGGTTTCTCGTCAACGGCCAATAGACGGTCTGGCCATCCCTGCCCCGTGCAGCAATAATCGAGCACTCAAGGTCAAAAGGTACAAAAGCTTCACAGACAAGATCAGAATCGCCGAGAACCTGCCAGGCCCGCTCCATATCCTCCTGGAATCTTAAAACGGCCTGCCCTTTTCCGTCATAACCAAAGCGACGGGTTTTCAACACACATGGCAATCCGATCTTCTCCACCGCAGCAATCAGGTCAGGCCGCGAGTTAACCGGATAAAATGACGCCACCGGAATACCCAACTCCTGCATCATGGATTTCTCACGTAACCTGTCCTGGCTTTTATACAGGGCACGTGGTGGTGGAAAAACCGGACACAGCGATTCGATCAGACTGGCTGAAGACTCGGGCACATTTTCAAAATCGAAAGTAACAACATCCGAACGTCGGCCCAGTTTCTCCAATGCCGCTTCATCATCCCAGTCAGCACAGATATGTTCACCGAATTCTGCCGCACAGGCATCCGTAGCCGGATCAAGAAAGACAAATTCCAAACCCATCGACTGCCCGGCCTGTGCCAGCATGCGGGCTAATTGACCGGCACCCAGAATACCGATGGTTTTAATCATTCCGGATCCGGTTGATTCAAGACAGTTTCAGTACGGGAGCGTCTGAACGCCTCAAGTGCCCGGCGAATTTGCGGGTATTTAATACCGAGGATA